>JAIYBI010000445.1 GCA_027488595.1 Opitutaceae bacterium
AGCGCCGTCCGTTTCCGTTTTTTTTTTTTTTTTTTGTTGGAGAACGGGCTGCAAGGCTTGCAGGGGGTTTTCTGAGGGCGCTCGGCTAAACCCTTGTTCGGCCTCTGCACCAAAGTGGGCTTTCGCTTCTGCTAGCTGGGCCGACGTGAAATCGAGTTTGTGTGGCAAATGCGGCCATTCTCTCCGGAAGATCACTTCTCGAAAAAAGCGGAGAACTGGCTCAGCCGAATCCAAACTTTCGGGGGAAACCGTGACGTGCCGGATACCTGTGGGTGAATGGTGGGCGGGAGTGGTGTCGCCTTCGTCGCCGTGCTGGAGCCAAATACATAGAACGAGGGCCGACGGAGAAAGTGCGGCAACGCCAAGTAGCGTTTCGATCGACGTGGCTTGTGTCTGGTTGAAGCCTGCGGCGAGCGGGAGGATGATGGCCTCGGTGGTGTTGTTTTTATGCAGGGCCAGCAGGCAGGAAGGGGATCGGTGCAGGCTCCACCCTCGCGCGAGCGGGAGAGGGCTCTTTAGTGAGGTCGCGTTGGGCTCTTTCCAAACGGGCATCGCGTGTAGTGCGCGGAGGGTGAGCACGCAGGCGAAATCCTGATGGGCTCGGATACGGTGGCGTCGGCGTTCGAGGAGTTGCGCATGCGTTGGTTTCTCGGGATTAGAAGTGGTCTCAATCCAAGAGCGCCAGAGAGCTTCGAGGCGGCGGTAATGGTCATTGCCGCGAAAAAGGTTGGTGGATCGCAATGGCGGGCGAACGGGTGCGAAGTCGCGGGCTTGGCGTAGGAGTGGGCTGGCACTCAAGCGGCGCAGGTCGCGAGCACTGGTTTCGAGGCGCACTAGGAGTTCACGGAAAAGGGCGACCTGCGGATGGGTGTGACAGATTTCGTTTAGCGATTCGCAAATGCGATCACGGCGAAAACGAGAGCCCCCGATGAGGTTTGAATGATCTTCTACGATTTCCAGTTGTTCAATTAGCGCCCGCAGACGCCCAATCCGGATTGCCAGTGCTGCAAGCATGGTTTTCCGCAGGGTAATGAGGGCTCTATTCTCGTAGAGAGCCCAATCTTCCTCGATGATTTGCGCGAGTAGTCGGGCGGGGCGAACGCCAAGAAAGGTCACTGCCTGCCAATCTTCGGAATGGGCGGCGAGGGATTCTACGGTGCGGGAGGAGATGCGTCGCACGCGGCTGATCGGCTCGCGGCATTCATCCAAACGCAGGTGACTGCGAGGATGGTGGCAAAGGGTTTGAAGGGAGGGCAGCGCCAGTTGGAGGGCGTGCTCCGGTTCAGAGGGTTCGGAGCTGATAGCAAAAGCAGCGGCGCTGACTGGAGGACGTTGCAGTAGTTCGACCCAAGTGGGCGTCGGTTTGGCTTCGGGTTGCCAGGAATCCAGAGCGTCCTGAAGGGAGGTGGAAACACCGGGGAGCAGGGCTGGATCATCAGTTGGGGCGAGAAGTCCGGCCCAAGGCTGGCCATCGACCTCGTGCCACCAACCGGGCACGGAGTGCGTGTCGGGCTGGCCGGGACTACCCCATGGATCAAGGGGCCGGAGTGCGGGCGGCTCTGCGGGGGGCTGCATCGACTAGCGTTGACCGAGGCGTTTACTTTCGGAAGCGAGGATTTCGAGACAGACGGTGGGCTGGTGCTCCTTAGCGAAGACCTTCCACGCGCTTTCCATTTTGGACCGCAGCGCATCCACTTCGGATGAGGGAAGGTCGAAGCGGCCACGAAGCTTGCGGAGGAGCTTGGTGGCGAGAAGGTGGTCGAGTGCCTCGGTGGGAGTTCCGCCGGCCGCGACGACGACAGGGAGGAAATCGCCGAGCTGTTTTTCGAAGCGGTTACCCCAGCCAAGATCGACTTCGGCGAGCGGCACGCTGAGGTGTTTTTTAAGAAACTGAAGGGGATCTTCGGTCATTCCGGATTTCTCGGATACCGCTGCGTCAAAAAGAGCCTTGAGATCCGCCCAGGCTAACGGAGGCGGAGGCCGTTTAGGCGGCTCTGGCTTGAATGGTTGATGGGCTCGCGGAAGCTCCATGACGTGGGCGCGGTCGTAGGTTTTGTCGGCGAAATCCTTGGTGCTCTCGTCGTGATTCGCGGTGCCGATGAACCAGAGGTTATCGGGGATGCGGATCGCGGTGCCATCTTCTGCGAGATAACGCGGGGACGCGGACAGGCTTTGGCCTTGGAGGAGGACGCGGCGCAGAGAGGGATTGGTTTGTTCCAGGGCGGAGAGGAAGTCGGCGAAGTAATGCTCGGTCTGGGCGAGGTTCATTTCGTCGAGCACGATAAAGAAGGGATGTGCGGCGTGGCTCGGGCAGTGGGCTTTGTATAGAGCCTTGAGCAAGCCGGACTCGTAAAACCGTTTGTCGAAGGCGTTGTAGTAGCCGAGCAGGTCGGACTTGTCGCGCCAGCTGGACTGCACCTCCACGAAAGCGCTCGTCCACCCAAGCACGCGGGCGAAGGCACGAGGGAGGCTACTTTTGCCCGTGCCGCTGATGCCTTGGAGCAGGTGCAGACGGTTGCTGGCCAGACCGCCTAGAAAACACCGGATGGAGTTCGGGTTGTAAAAGAGAGGTGGTTCCTTTTCGCCACCGCGAGCCATGGACATGCGGACGTAATCGGCAATGGCCTTTAGGTCGGTAAGAGGGGTGTCGTGGGCGGCGACGGGGGGCCTTTGCAGCTCAGGATTTTCGTCGAGGCGTATGAGTTCGGGGAATACCGATTTGTTTTGGGACTTTTCGGTTAGTCGTCCCAGGTCATCCTCAAGCTGGCCTATCGCCGCCTTGAAGGCCCCATTCCTCATTTCCAACGAGCGTTTTTCCATTTCAAGGATTTCTAATTCGCCGACGGCAATGTTTTGGCGGGCACGGCTACCTTCAAGTGTTTTGAGCTGACGACGTGCTTCCTCCAGGGCGGCGCTGAGTGCTTCTTTGTCGGATTCCAAAGCATGGAGGTTTTTGGTCTGTTCGTCGCTGGCGCGGCGGCTGAGTTCTTCCTGCAATTTGGCTCGTTCGGCGCGAAGGCGGTCGAGATCGGCGGTAAGCTCTTTTACGGAGCGACCACCGCTGGCGTGTTCGGCGGCGTCTTTTTCGGCCAGCAACCGGGAAAGCCGTGAGACTTGTTCCGCAGCAGCTTCGCGCTGTTCGGTGAACTCGACCTCTTTGAGCTTAAGGGCATCGGCCAGGCGCTTTTCGTAGTTTTGCTTGAGATCGTCGGCATCGGCAGTGGCCCAGTTGGCTTCGCGTTGCGCCTGTTGAAGCTGCGTTTGCTGCTCGCGGAGTTTGCTGCGCTCTTCGGCGAGGCCGGACAAAGCCTCCTCGCGCATGTTGATAAGGCGCTTTGCGTAGTCGGCCTGCTCGTCGAGGCGGGTTTTTTCCAAGGAGGCGGAGGCCTCGGCCTGCCGCTTAAGTTCGGCATCCACTTGGGCGAGCATCTCGCGCTTGCGGGCGAGGAAACCGGCAACGGCGTCGGCTTCGCGGGCCTTCAATGATTCCTCGCGATCGACCAAGGATTTTTCGAACTCGGTCTTCTTTTTCGCTAGGTCGTCGCGCTCCGTTTGCAGCGATTTCTCGGATGCGCGCATGCTGACTTCACGCTGGTCAAGACGTTCTTCACGATCATCGAGTTCATGGGTTCGTTTGCTCGTTGCGTCAGATTTTTTCTCGGCATCGTCCTCACGTTTGGAGACCCTGATCTCGCGATCGCTCAAGTTTTCTTTGGCCTTAGTGAAGGCCTCGCGAGCATGGCGTGCTTGGTTGATGGCCTCGGCGAGGTTGATTTCTGGGGGGGCGGGAGGGGGCGGCGGCGTGTCGGGGGCGGCGGCCAACCCCTCAGACTGAAGCTTCGCCGCCTCGTTGATGATGTTGGATAGAGGCGGTTGCGTGGGAGGAGCAACCGGCTTCAGCTGAGTATTCTGCCATTTGTTGTGTTTTTTACTCATGGAGGAATTCGGTTTAGGGAGTCTGTGGGTGCGGCAAGCCTAGCAGAAGGGCGACCACGCGATAGAGGTCGGAGCGCATTTGCATGACCCGAGTGAGGGTGGTTTCGAGCGAGACAGGTTCGGAGGACTCGTTGTCGTGAGAGCCTTTGTTGCCTTCGCCTTTGATGCTCATGATCAAATCGAAGAGGTGTGGCTCTTTCCCTGCGACATCGCGGAGGAAGTGGGTGTCGGTGCAACTTGCGCGAAGCAAGAGCGCGACGAGGGCTGGGTTTAGGTTGAATCCACGACCCCGCGACCAGCGGGCTCCGAGTTTCTTTAGATCGGTGGCGCGAAGGGTGAGTTGTTTTGGCCACTCCCCAAATCCCATATCAAGCGCCCTGGCATTTAAAATCTCCCAGCTCGTTCGCTCGTCGTTGTCGAGAAGTGTGTTAATTTCAGTTTGCGCTTGGTCGCGTCCTTCCACGGCCTTGAACAAGGCTTCAAGCACCTTGCGGGCTTTGTTCCGAGCGGTGTCAAGCCGACCCTGCGGGTCATCGACATCGTGTTCTGATTCTGTGAGGGTGACCTCCATACGCACGAGGTGGATGAAAACCTCCGGGTAGTTCTCGATCTTTTGTGACAGGATTTGGCGGATGGAATTCTCCGCTAGCTGGCGGACGCGGGCCTGGATGGCGCCGAGTTCCTTGTCGCACAGTCGATCTGCCAACTGGAGTATCGAAGCGTGAGCGAGATGGATGGACTCGGAGGGAGATTCTATGGCTGCGTTTTTTTTGAGATCCTTCCAAAGGGCACGATCTTCACCATTGGAAAAAAGGTCGTCGATGGTTGGCAGGAAATCTTCAGTGGAGAGTCGGCC
>JAIYBI010000491.1 GCA_027488595.1 Opitutaceae bacterium
AGATCGTCGTCATCCATGCAGGGCAGATCGTCATGGATAAGCGAATACGTGTGGACACACTCGAGTGCAACGGCGGCGGGCAGGGCGGCAGTGACGAGCTGGACGGATTCGTCCGGCGTGCGCGCTCCAAGCCCGGCGGCGGCAACGGCGAGCACGGGGCGAATCCGTTTGCCGCCGGCCTGCAAGCTGTGGCGCATGGCGGCGTGGATGCGCGCGGGGCCGGCGGGTGTGGCGGGCAATGCGGGCACGAGTGCGTCGAGCGACGCTTCGAAGCGGACGAGCAGGGAGTTTAATTTGGTTGTGAAGTCCATCGGCGCGCGGATAGCCTCCTCGCAACTTTACGTTGCTGCAATGCCCACGCTCGAACTCGTTTGCAAACGTCTCTTCTCCGATTCGACGTGGATTTTTAAGTGTTTGCTCGGGGCGCTCTTGCTTGCGGTGCCGGTCGCGCATTTTTTCGCCTGCGGATACCTTTACGAGATTATCAACCGTGCCCGCCGGGGCGAGACCTTGGAACTGCCGGAGTGGGATGACTGGCGGCGGCTCTTTGTGAACGGAGTGGCGGCGTTTGTCATCTTCTTGGTCTTCACCGTGGTGCCGCTTGCCGTTGGGTGGCTGCTTTCGCGACCACTGAGTGTGCTCGGGGCGGGCCCCTTCAGCTACATGCCGATGATGCCGGTGGGGCTGCTGTGCTTCCCGCTTACCGCCGCGAGCATCTATCTCTACCAAAAACGGGAGGATTATCGTGATGCCTTCCGGCCGTGGGTTTTGCTCGCGATGTTGCGTGCCGGGTGGGCGCATCTGCTTGTGCCGACGCTGGCACTGGTTGGTATCTTGGTGACCGGGCTCCCCTTGCTGACCTTCAGTGTGTTTGGTGGGTTTGCGGTATTGGGGGCCACTTACGCCGCGATTTTCAGTCACCTCGAGGGCACTCTGCGGGCGGCCGGCAAGCGCGTGTAAGCGCAAGCTTGCGGCGCGTGGGTCAAGAGGTGCATCTTCTGCCCAACTCTTATGGCTACCAAAGTGGATCACGCGTCTCCCGGTTTGTTTACGATTTTGCTCAGTGTGGTGCTCGGGGTCAGCCTGGGGGCCCTGTTGGGCGTGGCCCATTTGATTTCGCGACCGGTCGAGATCGTCCGGGCAATCCCGAAAGAGGCGGTCCCCGGAGTGAGATATTCTCTCGAAGGCACATCGGGTTCCTCGGCTGGTGCACGGTGGAAGGTGAAGGTTCAACGCCTCGGCGAGAAGGTGCCGGGCGACTACACTTTCACGGATGCGGAGTTGAACGCTTGGTCGGGCAGCACCTTTCAAAAAGCCGAGCCTCCAAAGGGAGAAACGCCCCGGTTCGCATTGCTGACCGGTGTGCCGAATTTCAGAATTGATGGCAGCTCCCTTCAGATCGTCACGGCCAACGATCTGCTTATCCTCGGCGGGCTCGGCAAACTGGTTATCGAGGCGCGAGGTGTTTTTAAAAAGGAAAGCGATGGGTGGCACTACGCTCCTTCTGAACTGCATCTTGGCGGATTTCCGGCGCACAAGGTGCCTGTGCTCGCTTCGCTGCTGGTTCAGCGCCTCGGGGTTTCATCGGCGGTGCCCGCTGAAACAAACAATGTCTTGGCGCGGGCGTCTTCAATCGGCGTCTCGAATGGCGCCTTGGTTGTGAAAATGCCGTGATCAAGCGCGCTGGATTCCGTTACCGAACGGAAACGATCGCACGCGTGGCAGCCTTGGTGATCGGCATGGTGGCGATGTTCGCCTCCGCTGTTTCGCGGGCGCAAGCGCAGGTGAAAACTCCTGAGCTGGCCTTTTACGGTTTGGAGAGCGGACGCTTCGAGGTAGCCGCGCTGTCTGGTCCCGAAGGCGCGGAACTCGGCGCGCTGGCGGAGCAAGCCTGGGCGGTTTGGCGGGGCCCATTTGGGTTGCCGGATCGCTGGCTGGTCGGAATCACCGTGCGTCTTGCGCCGGCGGAAGGCTGGCCGCCCGGAACACATTCGTGGCGGGTCGCGGCGGAGCCCGGAGGAATCGTCAGTGTATGGATTCGTGCGCGTTTGCCGGGCGAAGCCGGCGGACTCCCGGAACGCCGCCGCCTGCTTGCCGCTTTGGCGGAGGGGGCGATGCACAGGCAGGCCGTTTTCATCGGCGTGCCCCCGGAGCGCATCACGACGCCGGCTTGGTTAAGTGCGGGAGCGGCCGAGGCGGTTTTGATCCGGCAGCAACCTTCGCTCTCCGACGCCTGGCAACGCGACACCGCGAGGCTCGCCACGGTGCCGGGACTGAACAGTGTCTTAATGTGGCGCATGAGCGAATCCTCCGATCCGCAAAACCTGCGCGTGGCGGCGTATGGCGTGTGGAGCTGGTTGCAGGCCGACGGCCAACGCACCGGGGCATGGCGGAGATTTCTCGCCGACGTGCTGGGTGGTGGTGACGCACTGACTGCACTGGCCCGCCACTACCAAGAAATGCCGGGACGAAGAAGCCCGCAGGAACTGGAACTCGCGTGGCAAACGGTCTGCGCGCACTTGGTGAGAGTTAAAAACGTGCCCGTTTTGGAACCATCCGAAACCCGCCGCTGGCTGGAGCAACTCGATCGTATCGTGCTCGCCGAAGGCACGGGCAGCCAGGACGCGGCATTTGAGTTGGTGGATCTGTGGGACTGGCGCAAGGAACCGTCGGTTCGCACGCCGCTCGCGGATCGTGCGGCGTTACTGGCAGCGAACTTTCGGCAGGTGCATCCCTTTTATCGGAACGCAGCAGGGTCGCTTGGCCGGGCCTGGCTGGCCTTGGAGCAAGGTAAGAGCACCGCGTGGCGGGTGGCCCGCCAAGAGTGGAAGCAGGACAAGGCGCTCGGCTTGGAGCTGGAGGTGGCGAGCACGCGTCTCCTTCACGAGCAAGAAGCAGGCGAGGAGAGTTTGGTCGGACCGCGATGACGCACCGGCAGTGGTATCGCCTGCGTCATCCCGACTTTCGAAACCACCCGGTGCTCTTGCGCATCGGGCGGGGTGAGGCACCGTGGCGGTGTCCGAATCCACTTCTCCCCCTGACCACCAAGCCATGACGCCACTATCCCAAACCGGAATCCTTGCCGCAGCGGGGTGATCGAGCGCTTCCAAACCGCCAAAACCCGCGCTCTCTGCATCTGCCACGCTTGTGCAGGGGAACCGTAAAAATTCCACCCATGCCAAAGATGCGCAAAAAATCCGATTTACCCACGAAGAACTGCTTGGTGTGCGGACGTCCCTTTGCCTGGCGAAAAAAATGGGAGAAGGTTTGGGATGAGGTGAAGTATTGTTCCGACGTCTGCCGGATGCGCAAAGGTTCACTAAGCGCGGAGGCTCGCCGATGAAGACCGAAGTGTTCGAGCGCACGGTAAAACTACCAGGCACGGCGGCGGCGGCCTTTGCCTGGCACGAGCGGACGGGCGCGCTGGAGCGCTTGATGCCGCCTTGGGAAAAAGCGGAACTCATCGAGCGAACCGGCGACGGCCTTAAGCCCGGTGCCCGCGCCAAGCTGCGCACGCGTATCGGCCCTCTCAGTCTGGATTGGCTGGCGGAGCATCGTGAATACGTGCCGGGCAAACTATTTCGCGACGTCGCACTGAGCGGACCCTTCGCCGCATGGGATCATTGTCACGACTTTTCGGATACACCGGATGGCGGCTGCGAGCTGCGCGATCACGTGGACTACGCCCTGCCCCTGGGCGCGCTCGGGCGGCTGGTCGCTGGACGCTTCGTGCGCGGGAAACTTGCGGCGATGTTTGCCTACCGGCATGCACTCACGAGAGACGATTTGCGTTTTTCGGCCGATCACCCGCGCGCGGAAGCCGCGCCGCTGCGAGTGCTGGTGAGCGGGGCCTCGGGACTGGTGGGGCGTGCGCTGGTGCCTTTCCTTACCACGCAAGGCCATCAGGTCACGCGTCTGGTGCGGCGAGCGGTGCGCGGGCCGGATGAGGTTTTCTGGAATCCGGAGGCGGAGTCGCTCGATCTCTCGGCGCTGGACGGCCGGATTGATG
>JAIYBI010000541.1 GCA_027488595.1 Opitutaceae bacterium
GGCCCGCACCCATCCCGACCTCCTCCACGCTATCGCCTCCGCTCTCAACGCCGTCACTCCCCAAGACGCCCTCGGTTGGTTTGCCGCTTGTGGCTATAGCTTTATTTGAAATGCTCTAGATCGCCAGCGATCAAATCATCCGGAAGGCGGTTAACCTCTCTGGAAAAATTCAAACCCGCAGACCCAGGTCCTGCGGGTTTTTTATTCCGTCAAACCGGCGGCGGTCTTGGGTGGGGCAGACCGCTTTTCAGTCGTGCCTCTTGTGCTGCACGTAGGCACTCTCCAAGTAGGATGTGATGTGGAGTTCCTGGACCTCGTTTAGGATTCCGTGGCAAAGCTTCACCAAGGCTTCCATCTCGCCTTTATCCAGATCCTCCCGGCCGAGACGGGCCTCAATCTCTTCGATCCTGGCAAGGTGACCGAGGAACTCGCGGGTAAGATTACCTGGAGTTATGTGCTCCGCTTCCATCATTTCAGCAATGCGTTGAGAACCTTTTTGAGGCACGGGGAAGGGAGAGGCGGAATGGAGGGCGAGGGGTTGCACGAGGGGTGATTTCGGGCTGAAAAATGCTACCTGACGGGGTCGGATTTGCTGCAATGGGGTAATCCTACGTAACTAACGAATCCTATCGTCTGACAGAAATCAACACGCACTTTTATGTAATAGGCAGACGAATCGTTCTTGGTCCAAATGATGTAACTTTTGGTCTTTTCGCACAATCTTGTTGGGCCCTCAACCGGGCGCGAGGAAAGAGAGGAAACATGCATTTTCCTGTCGGCGCGGGACCTTCGGGCGCTCTTAGTTTTGGCGGATGAAACTCTACTTCATGGGTATTTGCGGCACAGCGATGGGTAATGCCGCACTGCTGGCGCGCGCGGCCGGTCACGAGGTGCTCGGCGCTGATACCGGTGTCTATCCCCCCATGAGCACCGTGCTGGCGGAGGCGGGGATCACGCTTCATGAGGGCTACGATGCAGGGCGTCTCCAGCAGCTCGCGCCGGATCTCGTGGTGATCGGCAACGCCATGTCACGAGGCAATCCCGAGGTCGAGTGCCTGCTCGATACCCGTGCTCTGGCCTTCACCTCGTTGCCCGCGCTGCTGCACGACACCGTGCTGAAAACACGCAAAAACATCGTGGTCTGCGGCACCCACGGGAAAACCACCACGACGGCGCTGGCGGCGTTTTTACTGCGCGAGAATGTGCGCGACCCCGGTTTCCTGATCGGCGGCGTGCCGCTCGATCCGCCGGTGGGAAACCACCTCGGCGCGGCGTCCGATCCCTTCGTGATCGAAGGCGATGAGTATGACAGCGCGTTCTTCGACAAGCGCTCCAAGTTCATCCACTACGCGCCGCACGTGGCGGTGTTGAACAACCTGGAGTTCGACCACGCCGACATCTTCCGCGACCTCGCCGATGTGCAGCGGACTTTCTCCCACCTCACACGCATCGTGCCGCGCAACGGCTGGATCGTGCTCAATGGCGACGACGACAACCTGCGTGCGCTTGGGCCGCTGGGGTGGACACGTGTCGTGCGTGTCGGCGTGGGCGAAGGCAACGACGTGCGTATCGAGGACTTCTCCGAGGACGCGAGTGGCGCGCGGTTCACTCTGACCTGGGCGGGGAAAAAATGGGGCGACGTGAGCTGGGCCTCGCCGGGAATTTTTAATGCCCGCAACGCCGCGATGGCGGCGACGGCAGGGGCGCTGACCTTGGGCGGCATGGAAAAAATCTCACTCGCGCCGCTGGCGCGGTTTCGCGGCGTGAAACGCAGGCAGGAGATTCTGGTGGCAACGCCGAAGCTGACCGTGATCGAGGATTTTGGTCATCACCCGACGGCGCTGGCGGAGACTCTTATCAGCCTCGCTAACCGGTATCCGGGGGCCTTGTTGACCGCGGTGTTCGAGCCGCGCAGCAACACCGCGCGGACGAAGACGCTCCAAGCCGGCTTCATGCGCGCGCTGGCGCACGCCGACGAAGTGTTTTTAGGCGCGGTGAATCGTGCCGATAAACTCGCGGAGTCGGAGCGCTTCGACTCCGAGGCGGTGGTGCAGCATTTGGAGACGCAGGGTGTCCACGCCGCGACGGCGGCGACGAATGCGGAAGTGTTGGTGAAGCTGCGCGAGGCAACGCTGGTGAACGAAGGCGCGCTGGCGGTGAAGAGCCGCGTGGTGGTGTTTTTTTCCAACGGCAGCTTCGACGGCATTATCGCGGCCTACGCGACGGCGGCACAGGCGGGGTGAGTGCGCGTGCTCAATCAGCAACGCTCAACGTCCCAACACGGATTTTAACATGCGACCGAGGTCGCCGACGCGGTAGGGTTTGGTAAGGTAGCCGCAGCAGCCCATTTCGAGAAACCGTTTCACCATGTCCTCATCGTCGTAGCCGCTGGTGATGATCGCGCGCACTTCGGGGTCGAAAGCCTGGAGTTTCTTAAAACACTCCTCGCCGCCCATGCCGCCGATGACGGTGAGGTCGAGCAGCACGGCGTCGTAGGGGCGGTTGACGTTGTGGTAGCGGCGGTAGAGTTGCAGGGCCTCGTCGCCGTTGCGGGCGGTGTCGTGGGTGTAGTCGAGGCTGGCGATCATCGCGCCGGTGAGTTCGCAGATCTTGGGGTCGTCATCCATCAGAAGCACACGACCGGTTCCAAAGCGGATGGCGGGCGAGCGGCGCGACTCGGCCTGCATGGGTTTGGCGGCGGCGGGCAGGAAGATGCTGAACAAGGTGCCGGTGCCCGGGGTGGATTCGACGCCGATGCGGCCGCCGTGGCGGCGCACGATCGAATCCACGGTGGCGAGGCCGAGGCCGGTGCCGGTTTTTTTGGTGGTGAAGAAGGGGTCGAAAATCTGCGCGAGGATATCGGGCGGAATGCCCGCGCCGTTGTCCTGAACATCAATGCGGGCGTAGCGGCCGGCGGGCAGCTCCTGAACCTCGTTGTCAGTCAGGTCTATGTTCTCCGCGCGCACGACGATGCGACCGTCCGAGGGGACGGGCATGGCCTGGATGGCGTTGATGACGAGATTCTGGATGACCTGCAGCATCTGGCCCTTGTCCACCTCGACGGGGGTGATGTCGTCGGCGGTCTCGACCTTGACGACGACGGGGCTGCCGGAAGCGGCGATGCGCACGGCGTTTTGCAAGGTGTCGCCGATGTTGATGACCTGCCGCGTGGCGTGGGTGCCGCCGCCCTTGGCGAAGGAGAGGAGCTGGCGGGTGAGTTGCTTGGCGGCCAGGCAGGCTTCCTCGGCGGCGGGCAACTGGTTAAAATCGCGGTTCTCCTTGGCGGTGGAGACGCCGCCGAGGATGGTGGTGAGGAGATTGTTGAAATCGTGGGCGATGCCGCCGGCGAGCAGGCCGAGAGATTCGGAGCGGTTGGCCTGGACGAGTTCTTCGGGACTGAGACGCATCTCCTCGGGGTTTCTGAAAATGACAACGAAACCGCTGAGCGCGCCCTCGGGACTGCGGCACTCGTGGACGGTCCACACCACGGGGCAGGGGGGGCTTTGATGATCGCGGGGGGAGAGCGCGTGAAGGTCGCAAAGCCGGTTGGAAGGCTGGTTGAGCGCCAGCTCGACGGCCTCGATGGCGGGCTGGCCGGTGCGGCGATCCACGAGGCTGAAAACGGCGGCGAGAGGACGCCCCACGGCATCGCGGGCTGGCACGCCGGTGAGGGTGGCGGCTTTGGCGTTTATGCTGACAACCTTCACCTGGGCATCGGTGATGATGACGCTCTCCGCGAGGGCGTCGAAAGCGGCCGTTTGCAGCGCGGGCGGGGTTGAGCCGGGGGTGGCGCAGATGCCATCAATCGGCAGGGCGTAGCCGGTGACGCGGACGAGTTCGCCGCGCCGGGTGACGTCGCTTTGGAAACCGATGAGAACCTGCACGGTCTCGCCCTTGGCCGAGGTGAGGGCAACAAGCTGGCGGCCCTCCTGGGTATCAGGATGGGCTGGCTTGAAGAAGGCGGCCAGCCCGGCGGCGCGAAGAGGCGCGGGCAAAGCGGCGCTGAATGGAGCGGGGTCGGGCAGGGCGGCTTCGTCGCCGGCATTGGTGCCGAGCAGACGGTGCCAGGCGGCGGAGAACCAGTGCTGGCCTTGGGCGAAATCGAGATCGAAGGCGGCGAGCGCGCCCTGGCTGGCGAGACGTTGGAAGCGTTCGTCGCCAATCAGGCTGATCTCTTCGAGCTCCTTTCGCTCGGTTACATCGAGGTGGAGGCCGCAGACGCGTTGAAGCGCACCCTCGGGGCTGAAGACGCGCACGCCGACGCAGGTGACCCAGAGGTAGTTGCCCGCGCGATGGCGGAGCCGGTATTCGTTGGCGAAGGGGCGAGCTCCGGGCGGCTGGCGCTTGGTGATCTGATCGGGCGCGGCGGCGGTGTCATCCGGGTGAACGAAACGGCGCCAGCTCGCGAGGGTGTCGGGCAGCTCGTGTTCGGTGTAGCCGAGCATGCGCTTCCAACCGGCCGAGGTGGTGATCTCGTTGGTATCGAGACGCAGGTCGAAAAAACCGAGCGCGCTGCGGTTGGCAAGCAAGATGAGGGCGTCCTGAAGCGGATGGGACGGAATGTCGTCAACGTTGCTCTCGGTGGTTGGCAGGAGGGTGGCAAACCACTGGGCGGGCTCCTTCGCGATGGAGTCGAGACGCAGATGGTAGAGACGGGTGGAAGCGCGGGTGCGGATGGATTGCGGGCGAGAGCCGGCGGTGGAGCAAAGGGCCTCCCACTGGATGGCCATCATCGCAGGATCATCCGTGAGAAACTCGAAGTGGAGCAGCGAGATGAGGGACTGCCCGGCAAGGGTTTCGTGGGGCTGGCCAAGCATGGCCGCCGCCGTCGCATTCGCTGAAATGATGTGGCCCTCGGTGTCGAGGAGCAAAACGGCGGGGGCGGTAGTGGAAGCGACGGAGGCCATGAATACAAGAAACCACGTAACGCCCGGGGAGCGTCACGGAAGCGAGCATCGTGGGTTCCGGCCCGAAGGTCGAGCCCGATGCGGGTCAAAAAAGTGTCAGACCACCGCGAACGTGCGGGCGGACTGGGTGCGTTGGGTCGAAGTCGGTGAAGCGCCGCCCAACCAGGCGCGGACGCGGCCCTCGAGGAAGCCGATGTAGGCGGCGGAATCGTTGAGGCAGGGCACGTGTTGGAATTTTTCGCCGCCGGCGTGCATGAACTCCTCTTTGCCCTCGCCGGCGATTTCCTCGAGGGTTTCCAGGCAGTCCGCGACGAAGGCGGGGGTGAGCACGAGGAGGTTTTTCTTTCCTGCGGCGGGCAGGGTTTCGAGTTCCTTGTCGGTGTAGGGACTGAGCCAGGGCTCGCCGGCGAGCCGGGATTGGAAGGCGATGGCCCACTTGCCGTCGGCGAGGCCGGCGCGTTTGACCAGGGCCTGGGTGGTCTTGGTGATTTGGGCCTTGTAGCACATGGCGTGGGCGGCGCTGCACGTGTTGCAGCAATCCGGCACGAGCGTGCAGTGGGCGTTCGACGCATCGCCCTTGCGCAGGTGGCGCACGGGAATGCCGTGATAGGAAAACAACACGAAATCGTGCGGCTGGTCGAAGTAGGGCTTGGAGACCGTGTGCAGGGCCTCGATGTAGTCCGCGTCCTGATAAAACGGCAGCACGGTGGTAAATTTGATGGCCGGTGCGAGGCGGGCGGCCTCTTCGAAAACCTTCACTTCCACCGTCTCCCACGAGGACATCGCGTAGTGCGGATACTGCGGGAAAAGCAGCACCTCGGTGACGCCATCCGCGAGCATCTGCGTGATGACACTGGCGATGGACGGCTGGCCGTAGCGCATCGCGAGATAAACCGGGGCGTCGGCGCCCAGTGCGGAGGCGAGTTTGGCGCGCACACTCTTGGAGGTGATGACGAGCGGCGAGCCCTCGGGTTGCCAGACCTCGCGATAGGCCTTGGCGGATTTCGGCGCGCGGGTGGGGGCGATGACGCAGTTCACGAGGAACCAGGCAAGCCAGCGGGGTTTGATATCAATGACCCGCTCATCGCCGAGAAACTCGCGAAGGTAATTGCGGACATCGGGCACATCGGTGGATGCGGGAGAACCCAGATTGACGAGGAGGACGGCGCGCTTGGGCGAAGACATGAGGGTGACAATGGGGCAGGGGAGACGGGCACTTGTCAAACGGAGCGGTGCGGTGGGAGCTATCTCAACTGCTGACTACTATGGATGCGGAGTCCGGTTGCGGACTTGCCGAGGGTCGTCGAATGGGGCCAACTTAAGCCAGAGCTCATGATTACCCCTCAATCACGATCCGACCGGGTGCCTCACCCTACCAGCGGACGTGAGGTATGCACAAAGGCGTTCACCCACGGTTCGCCCCAGCCATGAACGAGCCCCTGCACACCCCGCCGGCGAATCCATCCAAAGGTTCGAATGTGGTCGAGAAACGCACGACCACGGGTGCGATTGTGCGTTGGGTGGCCCCGTCGGCGGAATCGTTGTCGGACGCGTTTCCCGGCTTGAAAATCAAGGCGCTCTGCGGGGTCGGCGGCATGGGCGCGGTCTATCGGGCCGAGCAAACCCGTCTGGGCCGCGCGGTGGCGGTGAAAGTGCTGCCGCCCCTCGAAACGCCCGACCCGGAGGCGCGGGAACGGTTCGAGCGCGAGGCGCGGATTCTTTCCGATCTGAATCATCCGCACGTATTGCATATACATGACTTCGGCTCGCTGCCGGATGGGACGCTCTACATCGTGACCGAATGGGCCTCCGGTGGAGACCTCCGCAAGCTCCTCGACGGAAAAGCCCATACGCTCGCACAAGTGCAGGCATGGGTGCGCCAGATTTCGGATGCGCTCATGGAGACACACGCCCACGGCATCATCCATCGCGATCTCAAGCCGGGCAACGTGCTGGTTTTTGCGGATGGACGCCTTTCGCTCGCCGATTTTGGCCTGGCGCACGCGACAAGCGGCGGTCTCACCGCGCCGCTCACCACCAACGGCTCGCTTTTCGGCACCTTCGAATACATGGCGCCCGAGCAAATGGAGTCGGCCGGCAACGTCACTCCCGCCACCGACATCTACTCCCTCGGTGTGATAACCTACCAGATGCTCACGGGGCGGGTGCCGCACTGCTCCTACACCCGGCCTTCGCGCCTCGTTAAAGTTCCGCCCGAAGTGGACGTGTTTCTCGACTCCGCGCTCGCCCACGACGTGAAGCGGCGCCCTTCGAACGCGGCGGAGTTCTCCAGACTTTTCGAAATGGCCTGCAACGCGCCGCGCCGCCGGCGGCAACGCCAACTCATAGGCCTCGGTATAGTGCTCGTGGTGCTTGCCCTGGCCTGGTCGCGAGCAGAGGTCATGCTGGCGGATCGCCGACTGGCCAGTTTCTCGACCGCGCTGGAAATTCAATCTCTCCCCGCGCCGACGCCGCCCGACGTGCCCGCCGTCGAGCCGGTGGTGGCCATAGCTTCCGCGCCGCTGCGTATTCCCGAGCCCGAGTTCGAGTCGGTTTTTTCCGTCGAGCCGATCCAAGCCTCCTTGCCTCTGGTGGCGCTTCGCCCGGCCCCGGCGGCTGAGGCCGATGAGGTGCCGCCGGATTCGAAGGCCGAGGCCGCGCCGAATGATAACGCGACCGCCCAGAATGCCGCGCCCGA
>JAIYBI010000119.1 GCA_027488595.1 Opitutaceae bacterium
ACCAGCACCGGCACGGCCGCGACCAACGACCTGCTGACCGCCACCCTCGGCAACGTCACCAACTCCAACTTCACGAGTGCGCTCGGCGCCGACCAGATCGTGATCCGCGTGACCGCCCGCGTCGCGAACATCCTGGCCAACCAGGATGCCGACACCCTGACCAACAGCGGCGACCTGCGCTACACCGACGGCACCACCGGCACCGTCACGCTCACGACTCCCACCGTCACCATCGACGTGGTCGAGCCCCGCGTCACCGTGACCAAAGTCGTCACCTCCGCCACCGGCGGCATTGATGCCGGCGACACCGTCACCTACCAGATCACCCTCGACAACCTCGTCGGGAACGGCGCGACCGCCACCGCCCACGACGTCACCCTGTCCGACGTGCTGCCCGCCGGCTTCGTCATCAGCTCCATCTCCGCCCCGGTTCTCTCCGGTAGTGCCGCGGTGGATACCGCGCTCTCCGGTTCCGGCACCGCCACCCTTGGCGGCGCCTTCGACATCCCGGTCGGCGGCCAGGTCGTCATCACCTTCACCGCGACCGTTCCGAACACCGTGGCCCCCGGCCAGGTCCTGACCAGCGACCTCAACGTCGTCTACGGCTCGCAAAACGGCGCCGTCGCCGGCGAGCGCGGCGGGTCCGACATCGCCAACCCCGAGGACAACACGCCTCCCGCCACCGCCGTCCTCAACAACTACGCGGTCGGCGCCGACGCGACCGTGACCGCCGTCAACCCCTTCAGCATCGTCAAATCCCTGCTCACCACCAGCCAGGACAACGACTCCTCGCTCAACGTGGTCGTCGGCGAACTGCTCACCTACCAAATCGCCGTGACCGTGATGGAAGGCACCACCAGCGCCTTGTCGCTTGTGGACACGATCCCCGCCGGCCTCGTGCTGGTCGGCAACGCCGTCGTCTCGAACGCCAACGGCATGACCGTGACCGGCTTCAACTCCTCCGCCGCCGGCCAGACGCTCACCATCACCGCCACCTCCGTAGCGAACCCCGGCAACGTGGACGCCCCCGCCGCGCCGGACACCGACACCTTCTTCATCACCTACCAGGCCCGCGTGACCAACGTGGTCGCCAACCAGAACGGCACCGCGCTGACCAACGCCATCACCGGCGACGGCACCGGAGTGCCTCCCTCCACGCCGCCTCCGGTCACCGTGACCGTCCGCGAACCCCGCGTGACCATTGACAAGTCGGCCACCCCGCTGACCGGCCTGAACGCCGGCGACATCATCACCTACACGATCGTCCTCGACAACCTCGTGACCAACGGCGCCTCCAGCACCGCCTACGAAGTGGCGCTGACCGACACCGTGCCCGCCGGCCTGCTCATCACCGGCATCACCTCGACCACCCTCGGCGGCGGCTCCACCGCCGACAGCATCGCCACCATCACCGGCGGCGGCACCGGCCTGTCCGGCACCTTCGACATCCCGCTCAACGGCAGCGTCACCATCGTCTACACCGCCACCGTGCAAGTGGGCGTCGTGCCCGACCAGCTGCTGACCAACAACGCCAACGCCCGCTACACCTCGCTCGACGGCGTGGTCGCCGGCGAACGCACCGGCGCCGATTACGCCGATCCGTCCGACAACACGCCTCCGACCCTCAACGGCGCCCTCGACCCGCTCAACAACTACGCGGTCGGCGACGCCGTCACGGCCACCGTCCTCACCTACGCCCCGCTCGTCACCAAGAGCATCCTCTCCACCTCCGAGGCCGGCTCCACCGGCACCAACGTGCTCGTCGGCGAAGTCGTGCGCTACCAGCTCAAGTTTGAACTCTTCGAAGGCACCCTGAACGACGTCGTGCTGCAGGACATCCTGCCCGCCGGCGTGCAGTTCCTCAACGACGGCACCGCCACCTTCACCACCTCGGGCGTCGCCACCAGCGTCACCAACTCGACCCTGAACCTGCGCGACAGCGTCACCGGCGCCGGCACCACTTTTGGCGACGGCACCGACGTCTTCATCCAACTCGGCCAGGTCGTGAACAACGACAACGACGCCGGCGTCGAATACGGCATCGTCACCTTTAACGTCATCGTCCTGAACACCGCCGCCAACCAGGAAGCGGCCACCCGCGCGGCCAACTTCGCGCTCTACTACGACGCCGACGCCAACGCCGGCACCGCGCCCACCCAGATCAACACGCTCCGCGTGGACGCCGACGACAACGGCACCCCCGAACTCACCGGCCAGTCCGTCTCGAACACCGTCACGGTCACCGTCCGCGAGCCCGCCCTGTCCTTCAACCAAGTGATCCCCGCCGGCGCCGGCTACGACGCCGGAGACACCTTCACGATCACCTACACGATCACCAACTCCGGCTCCGTCCCCGCCTACAACGTCCGCCTCGCCGACCTCGTCCTCCCCGCCGAGTTTAACCTCACCGCCATCGCCTTCGACACCACCGGCACCGGCGGCGCCGTCACCGACGCGACCAACCTCGGCACCGACTCGATCGACGCCGAACTCAGCCAGATTGCCGCCGGCGCGACCTGGACGGTCACCGCCACCGTCACCCTGCGCGACACCGTCAACCCGGCCGACGTTTACACGAACCCCGCCGACCTCACCTTCACCAGCCTGCCCGGCGCCAACGGCACCGCCAACGCGACCACCGGCACGGCCGGCACCGCCACCGGCGAACGCACCGGAGCCGACGGCGTCGGCGTATTGCTTAACAACTACGCCCTCAGCGACACCGAAGGCCTCACGATCCCCGCGCCCTTCGCCGTCGCCAAAGTGGCGAACGTCGCCACCGCCTCGGTCGGCGACATCATCACCTACACCGTCAGCGTCACCGTGCTGCAAGGCACCAGCACGAACCTCGTGCTCAACGACACCCTGCCGGCCGGCCTGAGCTTCGTGGCCAACTCCGGCGTGCTCACCGCCGCCGGCATGACCATCACCGGCTTTAACGCCAACACCCTCGACCAGGCCTTCAGCTCGGTCGTGAACCCCGGCACCAACGACTCCGCCGCCACCGCCACCAGCAACACCTTCACCTACACCTACCAGGCCCGGGTGGACAACGTCATCGGCAACCAGTCCGGCGACATCCGCACCAACGACCTCGACGCCTCGGGCGACGACCTGCCCCCTGACACTGATAACCAGGCCAGCGTCACGCTCAAAGAGCCCGCGCTCAACGTCGCGAAAGTCATCACCACCTCGACCACCGCCCTCGACGCCGGCGACCCCGTCACCTACCAGATCACCGTCACCCACACCGGCGCGAGCACCGCCGACGCCTTCGAGTTGATCCTCGCCAGCACGCTCTCCACCGCGCTGGAAAACTACACCCTCGACTCCGCCCTCATCGGCGTGACCAACGTCGCCGCCTCGCTCAACGTCACCGGCACCGGCGTGCTCAGCACCACCGGCGACCTCGACCTCCTGCTCGGCCAGACCCTTGTCATCACCGTCACCGGCACGGTCAAGGACAGCACCGTCCCCGGCACCACCCTGCCCACCACCGTGGACCTCGCCTGGTCCAGCCT
>JAIYBI010000044.1 GCA_027488595.1 Opitutaceae bacterium
AGAATGCGCTCGGAAGTGGTGGTCTTGCCGGCATCGATGTGCGCAGCAATGCCAATATTGCGTGTCCACTCGAGGGGAAATGGACGGTCCTTGGAGTTAACCGAAGAACTTTTGGCTTTCTCGGTGACGATGGTAATCTCGGGAGATGCGGACATGGTGATTATTACCAGCGAAGGTGAGCGAAAGCGCGGTTGGCCTGAGCCATCTTGTGCGTGTCTTCTTTCTTTTTAACAACACCGCCGGTGTTGTTATAAGCGTCAACAATCTCAGCGGCGAGGGCGTCCTTCATCGGCTGACCCTTACGAGAACCAGCGGCTGTAACGATCCAGCGGAGGGCGAGGCTCTCTTGGCGCTCGTAGGAAATCTCGACGGGAACCTGGTAGGTGGCACCACCGACACGGCGGCTCTTCACCTCGAGACGGGGACGGGCGTTTTCCAGCGCACCCATCAGCAAGTCAACCGGATCACCCTTTTCGAGCTTCTCGGACACCTTTTCAAACGCACCATATACGATACGCTCGGCAAGGTTCTTCTTACCGGACTTCATGACGACATTGACGAGATGAGCCACCAGAGGGCTGGTGTAGCGAATATCTGGCTCAACGTGGCGCTTGGTTGCTTTGTGACGGCGTGACATGGTGCGTAAAAGGTTCTAAGGGTTTACTTCTTTGCAGGAGCGGCTTTGGCAGCCTTGGGACGTTTGACGCCGTATTTGGAACGGCTGCGACGACGCTTCTCCACGCCAGTGGCGTCGAGGGTGCCGCGAACGATATGGTAACGGACACCAGGAAGGTCCTTCACGCGACCACCTCGAACGAGGACGATTGAGTGCTCCTGAAGATTATGGCCCTCATCGGGAATGTAGGAGATGACCTCGCTCCCGTTGGTGAGGCGAACCTTGGCCACCTTGCGGATAGCCGAGTTCGGCTTCTTGGGCGTGCGGGTCATGACCTGCACGCAGACGCCGCGACGGAAGGGATTGCTGTCCAAAGCGGGTGATTTGGACTTGGTGCGGATCTTGTTGCGACCCTTGCGCACGAGTTGATTGATGGTAGGCATGACTGCTAGGAAAGGCGTTGAAGAAGGGAAAAGACGACAAAACTGCGACTCGCGGAAATCTTGGGCAAGAAGATTTTCGAAAAATCGCAGCTTTTGGAGAAAATCATTTCATCCCTGAGAGGGGAAATGACCGTTAACCAAGGTTGGAAACTGTGCTACTTTCTGAGGGAAAGCGCGGAAGTTTCGCTGACAAAAACGACCAAATCACCGTGAAGCCCCCAAATGCAAGCGGATTATCAGCGGTTCTCAAAGCCCCGCAATTCGTATCATTAAAATGAATACGAAAGCACGGTAATGCATAACCGAATACGCGTTACCCGAAAAAGGAACCTGAAGATTTCCACAACTCGACAAAGACGAAGCCTGTGAAGAGTCCAGCGCAGGGACTCGGTAAACTCCTAGTATCTTTGACGCGCATGATCCACAAATCCGCTTTACCCGCACAGGTCTGATACCGTTTCGCTTTCAACCCGGATTACGCGATTGGAAGGGCGTCGTGCCGTCCGAAGGAATGATTTGTCATGGTTTTGGGTGGTGAAAACCAATACCTGCGAAGGTGACGGAACGATGCGCCACAACTTTCGTCCGTTGGGCGACGGACGCCCAGCGATTTTAGGCGAGAGGAAACGGGCGGTGACGCCGTTTGGCGGACTGACGGTGCCGGTGGAGTTCTGGCGTGAGCTGGGCGTATGGGAGGCGGTGCGGGGAGCTGCCGTCCCCTTGCCGAGATCGCCCGCAGCCGGCACCGCATGCGTTTCGGCACCGATGCAGCGCCAGTCGAGGCCGGGTCGACGATCGTCCCATTGCTGGCCAAGCACAGCGCCTCCTCCGGCGAACTTCTCGGTCGCGCGAAAAGCATCGGCGTGCTCGAAGTGGATTATCCCTCCCCCGTCACCGACCCGGCCCCTTGGATCGAGCACCTCGCCGCCTTCCCGGGCCCCGCCCTCTTCCCCACCCCAGCGGCCCTCGCGACCGCAATCCGCCCGCGCCTTCACCGCCAGCGCAAGAAATAAAAAGTCGTCACCTCGCGCCATCCATGCCGTCTTGTGCATAGTCTGGGACCCCGAAGCCCCTCGCTTCCCGGTTGGGATGTGTTGCTCCTTGGGTATCGGGAATAAAACAGCCATGCGCCTTCTCGCCACCACCGTCATCGCCCTCCGCGCCCTGCGGCGTAACAAGCTGCGCTCCGCGCTCACCGCTTTGGGCATCATCATCGGTGTCGCCGCCGTCATCGCCATGGTCGGCATAGGCAACGGAGCCAAATCCCAGGTCGAGGCCCAGGTGGCTTCCCTCGGTCGCAACGTCGTCACGGTTTTCCCCGGCTCCTTCAACTCCGGCGGCGCTCGCGGCGGCTGGGGCTCCTCCTCCACCCTTACCATCGAGGACACCGAGGCCATCGTGCGCGAGGTGAACGGCGTCGTCGCCGTCTCCCCCGAGGTCCGCGACCGCAACCAGGTCCTCGCCAACGGGCTCAACTGGAACACCCAGATCCTCGGCGAATCCCCCGACTACCTCAGCATTCGCGCCTGGGGTATCTCCGACGGAGTCATGTTCACCGAGGCCGATGTGAAGGCTGCCGCCAAGGTCTGCCTCATCGGCTCGACCGTCGCCAAGCAGCTTTTCCCCGACACCGATCCCATCGGCCAGACGCTCCGCATTCGCAACATTCCCTTCCGTGTGCTGGGCGTGCTGGAGTCCAAGGGCTTCAATTTCTTCGGCTCGGACCAGGACGACGCCGTGCTGGTGCCTTACACCACACACATGCGCCGTATCAACCGGCGCACTACCGTGAGCAGTATCCTCATCGAAGCTGCTTCCTCGAACGAGATGCAAAGCGTGCAGGACGACGTAACCGCCCTGCTCCAGCAGCGCCGCGGCGGCCGCGAACCCGACTTTACGGTGCGCAACCAGCTTGAACTCGCCCAGACCGCCACCGCCACCACCCGGGTGATGACCAGCCTGCTCGGTGCCATCGCCGGCGTCTCGCTCCTCGTCGGCGGTATCGGCATCATGAACATCATGCTCGTGTCTGTGACCGAGCGCACGCGCGAGATCGGCATCCGCCTCGCCATCGGCGCACACGACCGCGACATCCGCGTGCAATTCCTTATTGAGGCGATGGTCCTCAGCAGCCTCGGCGGCATCATCGGAGTGGTTCTCGGCATCGGCATTTCCCAAACTCTCGCCACCCTCAACGGCTGGCCGGTCCTGGTCTCCACCAACTCCATCCTGATGGCCGTCGGCTTCTCCGCCCTCATCGGCGTCCTCTTCGGCTTTTACCCCGCCCACAAGGCCGCCAAACTCGACCCCATCGAAGCGCTACGCTTCGAGTAAGGCGCGCCCAGATCCAACTTCAGGTTTCAGCCCTCAGGTTTTCCGCCTCCGCCCGTGCCCTCCCCGCCCGCCATCCTTCGGTTCGCCGTGCTGCTCTTCGCCTTCTCCGGCGTAGCGCTCGCAGTTCCAACCTCCGCCGACATCCTCTCTGAAGCCCGCCGCCTCATCGCCGACTCCCGCGTGCCCGAGGCCCGTGGACCCCTGACCGACCTTGTTGCCCGCGAACCCGGCAACCTCGACGCACGCATCCTTCTTGCAGACGTTCTCGGGCGCATCCACCGGCGCGAAGAGGCCATCGAGCTGCTAAAGCCCGCCCTCAAAGACAACGCGGCGAACGCCGGACTCCTCGGCGCTTATGGCGGCCAGTGCCTCCTCCTCGCCGGCGAGCTCGGCGGTGGATTCCGGGCGCTGCTCCTTGCCCGTCGCGGTCGCGATGCGATGGAGAAAGCCGTAGCGCTTGCCCCCGGCATGATAAGCTTGCGCGAGGGCCTCATCGAATTCTACCGCCAGGCCCCTTCGCTCGCGGGTGGCGATCTGGATAAAGCCCGCAGCCACGCCGCCGCTCTGACCAAACTGGACCCCGTGCGCGGCGCGGTCTGGTCGGCCTCCATTCTGATCGATGAGAAGCGCTACGCCGAGGCCCTTGCCGCCTGCGACGCCGCCCTGGCTGCGCGGCCCGACGACTACGTGGCGCTTTTCATCCTGGGCCGCACAGTATCCGAATCCGGCCTACGGCTGGACGACGGTGAGGCCGCGCTCAGGCGCTGCCTGGAGCGCACTCCCAAGACCAGCGAACCCGATCACGCCGGCGTTTACTATCGCTTGGGTATGATAGCCGAGAAACGCGGCGACCGCGCCGCCGCCCGCGCCGCCTACGAGCGATGCATCGCCGAGCGCCCGACTTTCGACGGCCCCGCCGAGGCGCTGAAACGGGTCAGCGAAAATCCCTGACCAAAGCCGCTCTTTACTCGGTCGCCGCAACAAAGCGCCTCAGCGTCTCCTCCAGCGTCCAGTGCATCCCGCGCGAACGCGCGGCGCCGTAGAAACGAAGAAACGGCACCACCTGATGCGTCGCCGTCTCCACTTCTCGGTAAAATAGTTTTCCCAAGGGGCCCGCGCGCTCCAAGTAGCCGCTTTCACGAAAACGCCGAAGCGTCGCGCCCACGTCGTAGCGCACCGCCCGGTGGCGCGCCGCCCACACTCCGTTCGCGCCCTGCTCGAGCACCACAAACTGCGCGGCGGTGTTGCCATCCTGCGCCAGCCCGATGCTACCCGTGGTCACGATGCGGCGCGCGCCCCACTCCCGTTGACTGCAAAAGTGATTGTGCCCGCGAACGACGACTTTCACGTCGTCCCCGATGCCGGGAAACATGGGGTCAATCTGCTCATCGGCAGAATAAGGAAAAACCGAATCATTATCGCTGCGCAGCGAAGCATGAACGACGAGCAGACCCGGGGCCGCCGCGTCGCTCCACGAGGTCGGCAAGGCGGCCATCTCCGCGATTTGCGAGGCGCTCAACTCCGCTAGCGCGACCCGCAAGGGTGCAAACTGCGGCGAGGCCCAGGCGGGATCGGCCCGCGGCGTGCCGTAATCGAAGACGTAACGCTCGTGGTTGCCGCGCAGCACGGGGCAGCCGAGTGCCTTCACCCGCTCCCAGCACGCCGCCGAGTCCGGCCCGCCATCCACCACATCGCCGGCGACGATAAAGCGGTCGGGCTTGAGCGCCGCGACTTCCGCCAACGCCGCGTCCAAGGCGGCGAGGTTGCCATGGATGTCGGCGATGATGGCAATGCGCATGATGAAGACCATGCGGCCCCGATGTCATCGTCGCCAAGCGCCAAGTGCGGGCGAAGGCGCTTGTGCGGTGCGGGCACAAAAAAAGGCACCCGCTGAGGGTGCCTTGAGAATACCGCAAGGTGATGCAGGTTACTGCGCGGTCGCCGCAGCGGCAGCGCGCTCGGCATAGATGACCTTGGCGGTCTCGGGGATGCTATCCTTGGCGGAGAAAATCGCCAGAAGCGCGGCGGCGGTGCCGCTCGCAAGGACGAGGCCGATAAAAAACAGAATCGTGCAAAAGAGTTTATCGAACTTCAGGTGCATGAAGTAGAAAATCACATACATGAACTTCACCAGCGAGAGGACCACCAGCGAGGTCACGATCAGCCACTTCGCGATTGGCAGATAAATGATGACAATCTCCACGCCCGTGATGATGCCCAGCAACATCGCGATCTGCACAAAGAGATGGAACTTACCCTCGTCGGTGTGGGCGTGCTCTTGGACTGAGGCGGCGTGGGGAGTAGAGGAGGCGGAAGACATCTTGATAAAGGAATTGGGCGGCGAGACAGAGACCGGAGGTGCGAATCAGAGGTATTCGAGCAAGTAAACGACGGTGAAAATGATGATCCAGACGATGTCCACGAAATGCCAGTAAAGACCCATACCCTCGACATCAATCGCGTTGGCCTCACCGAAATCCACCGCCCAAGAGGAACGGCTCAGCGCAACGAGAATCGCGCTAGAAACGCCAAACACGATCGTCGCAACCAGGCTGTGCTCGACGCCCTTCACCAGCGCGCCGAGGTTGTAACCGTGCTCTGCGCCCGCGTGCGTAACGGCCAGCATGACCACCATAAAGGCGACGGTGGCCACCGAGAAAGCGACGAACTGTGTAACCGCGCGAGCAATCCAGGATTTCGATGCATCGGCCGGCTTGAAGGTGCGGATGTAGGTCAAAACCAGCCATACGACACCGATCGCAACGTGCACGCCATGTGTGCCCGTAAGGGTGTAGAACGTCGCGCCAAACATGCTGCTCTTCAGGGTGAGCCCGAGATGCACGAAGTGGTTGAACTCGTAGACCTGACAGCCGAGGAAGATGAGTCCGAAGAAGATCGTCCCGAGGATCATTTTCCGGGTCGCCTCGACCTTCCCCTTCTGGCTCGCACCCACGGCCAGCGCCATCAGGAGTGATGACATCAGGAGGATGAAGGTGGAGAAGGAGGTGAGTTCAATCGAGAAGATCTTCAACACGTCCGGGCTGTCCGGCGTGGGGTGCAGACGATAGATAACGTGCGTCGAAATCAGCGCGGCGAAGAACATGCAGTCCGACGCGAGAAAGGCCCACATGAAGAGCTTCTTGTTAGGAATACCCGTCGTGGTCGTGTGATCGTGGTGGTGATCTATGGTGCCGGCGTGAGCGCTCATGCAAAAAAAGATTAAGGAGAAAGATTAAGTTTAAGGGGGCGGACGCAAAAGCGATCCGCTTAGTGGCTGTCGCCGTGGTCGGGTTTTACGTTCCCGTCCTTATCAAGATGCAGGTGGTAGCCGCCCGGACCCTCGAAGGCCCAGCCGATGACACCGAGGAAAGTGAGCACGCCGCCGACGATGGCACCGGGGAAAAAATGGTGCGCAAAGCAGAGGCCGCCGAACAACATGCCGCAGGCGGTGAGGATGGGGAACCACGACTGGCTGGGCATGTGAATGCCGCCGTGTGACTCCTCTTCCTTGGCGTGAAGGGCATTCTCTTCGGCGATTTCCTTGGCGTGGGTCTTCTCATACCAGAAGGCATCGCGGGCGTGAACCGTGGGAGTGACGTGGAAGTTATGCTCGGGCGGAGGCACACTGGGCACGGCCCACTCAAGGGTGCGGGCGTCCCACGGGTCGCGTTTGATCTTTTTGCCCTTCGCGTAGGTGTAGACGATCACCACGAAGTAGATGAAGATGCCGATACCGAGGATGAAGGCACCGATGGAGGCGATGAGGTTGCCCTCGTTCCAGCCCATGTTGCCATCGTAAACGGCGGTGCGGCGCGGCATGCCGTTGAGCCCGAGGAAGTGCATCGGGAAGAAGGTTACGTTGAAGCCGATGAAGATGACCCAGAAGGAAAGTTTGCCCCAGAACTCGGAGACCATGCGGCCGAAAACGAGCGGGAAGTAAAAGTGGATGCCGGCAAGGAGGGCAAAAATAGAACCGCCGATGAGCACGTAGTGAAAGTGAGCGACGACGAAGTAACTATCCTGCTGCTGGGCGTCGGCGGGGGCGGCGGAGTGCATGACGCCGGAGAAACCGCCCATCATGAACATCCAGATGAAGCCGAGGGCGAACATCATGGGCGTGCGGGTGTGGATCTGGCCGCCCCAGAGGGTGCCGATCCAGTTGAAAATCTTCACACCGGTGGGGACCGCGATCGCCATGGTGGCGAGGGAGAAGGCGGCGGTCGCCATCGTGCCGAGGCCGGTCGTGAACATATGGTGGGACCACACGCCGAAACCGAGGAAACCGATGACCGCGCCGGAGAACACCACGATGGGGTAACCGAAGAGGGGCTTGCGCGAGAAGGTGGGCAGGATTTCGGAAACGATGCCCATCGCCGGCAGGATCAGGATGTAAACCTCGGGGTGACCGAAGATCCAGAAAAGGTGCTGCCAAAGAATGGGAAGTCCACCCTTTGAAACCTCGAAGAAACCCGTGCCGAAGGAGCGGTCCATCATGAGCTCGACAAGAGCGATGGTGATAGCGGGGAAGGAGAGGATGATAAGGAAAGCAGTGAAAAGCGTCATCCACGTGAACACCGGCAGGCGCATCATGGTCAGGCCCGGAGCGCGCATGTTGATGATCGTGACGATGAAATTCAGCGAGCCGATGACGGACGACACACCGAGAATTTGCAGGCCCATGACCCAGAGATCGGTGGAGACGTCGCCCTTGAAGTGGGTGGAGAACTGGTTGGACGTGAGCGGAGCGTAGCCGAACCAGCCGACATCAGGCGCGCCGGCCTTGGTGAACCAGCCGACATTAAGAATGATGGCGCCGGCGAGAAACACCCAGAACGCGAAGCCGTTCAAACGGGGGAACGCGACGTCACGCGCGCCGATTTGTAGCGGCATGAGGTAGTTGAAAAACGCGGCCGAGAGCGGCATGACGGCGAGGAAGATCATCGTCGTCGCGTGCATGGTGAACATCTCGTTGTAGAGCTGGTGGGTGAGGAACGTGTTGTTCGGCACCGCGAGCTGCACGCGGATGAGCAAAGCCTCGAAGCCGCCCACGAGGAAAAAGAAGAGCGAGAACATACCGTAGAGCAGGCCGATCTTCTTGTGGTCCACGGTAGTGAGCCACGAGACGATGCCGGTCTTGGCGGTAGGGCGGGTGAAGAACCACGGGCGCACGGCGGGCTGCGGTGCGTGGTCTTTTTCGGTGTAGGCGGATTTGAGAGCGGCTTCCATGGGGAAGGGTAAGGATTTAAGAGTGGAAAAAAGGAAAGGAGGCGGGGAAAACGCGAAGCGGAGTCGAGCGGAGGATTACTTGAGGCTATGGAGATACTCGACCAGGGCGCGGGCCTCGTCGTCGGATACCTTGATGTGCGCGACGGTCATATCGCCCTTCGGATCAGCGGTCATGTAGCCGGCCATGCCGTTGACGCCCATATACATTTTGTTGCCGGGTTTGACGTTGTTGGGCTCGGTGATCCAGCGGTGGAGGTTGACCTTGGAGTTCTCGAGCAGACCGGCGGCAACCGTCGTGCGGGAACCGAAGTGGGTGAGGTCGGGGCCATTGACGCCGAGGCCATCGTGGCCGCGAACGGCGTGGCAGGTGATACAGGCCTTCTCCTTAAAAACAGCACGGCCGCGGAGGGCGAGGGCGACGTCTTCACCGGCATCCACCTCCTGCTTCGCAATCCAATGCCCCATCGGATCGGCGTCGAACTCGGCGGTGTAACCGGGGGCGTTGCGCTTGGGGTTGACGAGCGGGATGTAGCCGGCTGCCACGAGCTTGGGCTGCTCGGGCGCGGCGACGACGGTGCGGGCGGGCTGTTTCTGCTTGGCAACCCACGCGGCGAAGTCGGGCTCGGCGAGAGCGATGACGCGGAAACGCATCACGGCATGAGACTCGCCGCAGAACTCGGCGCACTGGCCCCAGAAGTAGCCGGGCTCATCGGCCTGCAACCAGAGGTGGTTGCCGCGGTTGGGCATCATGTCCACCTTGCCGGCAAGCTTCGGCACCCAAAAGGAGTGAATGACGTCGGCGGTGCGAAGATTCACGCGCACGGGCCGTCCGGCGGGGATGACCAGCTCGTTCGCGTTCACCAAAGCACCGGTGCCATCAATCTGCTCGGCAGGATACTCGAACTTGAACCACCACTGCAGGCCATGGGCGGTGACCTCGTAAGCGTTGGCGCGCTGCTCTTCGGGGACATCGTAGGTATACCAGATGGCGCGAAGGGTGGGCACTGCGATCACCACCAGTGCCGCGATCGAGAGGGCGATGAGGCCCAGCTCGACGAAGGGGTTGCCGTGCCCTTGAGGAGGCATGGGCTTTTCTGCATCTTCCTTTCGCGCCTTGTATTTGAGCGTCGCATACGCGAGCACCCCGGCGACCAGAACGAAGACGATCATGGTGACCCAAAGCGTTACGTAGAACACGTCGAGCTGGGACCGGGCGACAGGGCCCTTCGTTTCAAATGTGGATTGAGGACCGGTCAGCCATCCGCTGGTGAACAACGGCAGGAGCGCGACCGCGGTTGCGGTCGCCAAACGGCGGGAGATAGTGGCGAAACTCATGTGTCGTGTAAGTCGAACTTGCACCCGGAGGTGCTAAATAAGCCGAGCGTTTGCAGCGGCGAAGGGGAATCAAGCTGCAATTTTAGGCGGATTTTGTAAATGGGATGATAGTCAAGGAGTGCAAAACTACCCTTCTACGCACAAAGTCAAAGCGCTGCCGCATTCAGGTCCGAAAGAACCCGAACCACGGGTTTTCGATCACGATCAAGCGCCGTCGGCGCGGGTGGACTTTTTCAAAGCTTCCACGTGACGGATGTCCTGCGCCTGGGCAAGGAACACCATTTCCTCGGCGATGTTCGTGGCGTGATCCGCGATGCGCTCGATGGATTTGGAGATAAACATCAACTCGAGGGCGCGAGTGATGGTGCCCGGCTTTTCGACCATGTAGCTGCTGAGTTCGCGGTAGAGTTGCCTGTTGATATCGTCCACTTCTTTGTCGCGACGCACCACTGCGACGGCTTTCTCGATATCGCCGGAGAGAAACGTGTCCATGGCGTCGCGAAGCATCTCGATTGCGATGGCTGCCATGCGCGGAATATCCACGTAGGCCTTGAGCGGAGGCTCGGCGGCGAGCTTGACCGCGCGCTTGGCGATATTGGTGGCCTCGTCGCCGACGCGCTCGAGGTCGTGGGAGGCCTTCATGCCAACGATCACGAGTCGAAGCTCCGTGGCTATCGGGGCGCGGAGGTTCATGTAACGGATGGCTTCGTTGTCTATGCGCTTCTCGAGATCGTCGAGCTCATCGTCGGCCGCGATAACCTGATCGGCGAGGCCGACATCGGCATCAACCAGGGCCTTGATGACATCTCGCACCTGACGGATGGAGACCTCGCCCATGCGGATGAGGTCGGAGCGGAAGGTTTCGAGTTCGGAGTCAAAGAAGCGTTTCATGCGGGAGACCCGAAATCCTAAATCCTAAACGGCTAAATCCTAAACAGGAAAAGCGGCAGGGGATGGGAGGAATGATCGGGAAAGGTTAGGATTTAGAAAGCAGGATTCAGGATTTTTATCACTGTTTTTGCTCAGCCAAAACGGCCCGAGACGTAGGCCTCGGTCTGGGCGTTGGCGGGATTCATGAAGATAGTGCGCGTGTCGGTATACTCGATCAGTTTTCCCATGTAAAAGAAGGCCGTCTTGTCCGAGCAGCGGGCGGCCTGCTGCATCGAGTGGGTGACGATGATGATCGTGAACTGTTTCTTAAGCTCGTGGATGAGCTCCTCGACCTTGGCAGTGGCGATGGGGTCGAGGGCGGAACAGGGCTCGTCCATCAGAATGACCTCGGGCTCCACCGCGAT
>JAIYBI010000503.1 GCA_027488595.1 Opitutaceae bacterium
TTCTGCTGATGCGGGCGTGGAGCTTCGCGGATCAGGCGAACTACGGTCTCGATGCGTGCCGCCGGCTGGGTATCCACGCGCAGGGGGCGCGGGCGGTGGGGCCGCTGTTCGCGTCGTTTTTGGAGATCGCGGAAAAGGAAGGCCTCGACGTGTCCGAGAAACGCCTCGACAGCGTCGCGGTGCGCAAGTGCGTCCTGGCCGGCTTCTCCGACCAGGTGGCGAAGCGCCTCGACGGAGGCACGCTGCGGTGTGAATTGGTGCACGGACGGCGCGGCGTGCTGGCGCGTGAGAGTGCGATTCAGAAGGCGACGCTGCTCGTCGTCGCAGAGGTGAGCGAGATCGGACGCGGCGACGGCGAGGTGAGCACACTGCTGACGCTGGCGACGGCGGTGGAGGAGCCGTGGTTAAAGGAGCTTTTCACGGCGGACTACCGCGAGACGCGTGGCGTGGTTTACGACGAACAGTCGAAGCGCGTGATCACGCGGCGCGAGCGGCGTTTCCGCGACCTCGTGCTCGAGGCCAAGGTCAGCGGCGACGAGGCTCCGCCCGGCGAGGCGGCGGCGTTGCTGACCAAAGAAGTGCTGGCGGGCCGCGTCGTGATCGAGGCGTGGGACGAGAGCGTGGAACAATGGATCACGCGGGTGAACCGGCTGGCGGAGTGGTTCCCCGAGCTGGAGGTGAACCCCCTGACGGAGGCCGATCGCGCGACGCTGATCGAGCAGGTGTGCTATGGCGAACTCGGCGCGCGGGCGGTGAAGGACAAGGACAAGTCCGCCATCATGGCGGTGCTGCGCGACTGGCTGACGGCGGAGCAACTCGCGGTGCTCGACGACTATCTGCCGGAGCGACTGACGATGGCCAACGGTCGCAAGGCGAAGCTCGAATACGCGAAGGAAGGGCCGCCTGTCATGGCGGCGCGGATACAAGAACTCTACGGCATCGAAGGCCGGTTCACGCTCGGCCACGGGCGCGTGCCGGTGAAGATCCACGTGCTGGCGCCGAATTACCGGCCGATCCAGGTGACGGACGACCTGACCAGTTTCTGGCGCGACATGTATCCGACGGTGAAGACCGAGCTGAGCCGGCGGTATCCGCGGCACGAGTGGCGCTAGGGAGGCGGGCGCGGGGGCGCGGCGCTTAGACACTCGCGATGATCTTCGCCAGGTCCACGTGATCGGCGATGAGCTTCTTGATGATGGGGAACTTGTCGGTGTCCTGCGGCTGGGTCTTTACCGACATGTGGTTGATCCGGCTGGTGACCTCGTAGCTTTCCTCGCGGGTGGCGATGACGGGGATCTCGGTCTGGGCGAGCAACTCGGCGAGTTTCGGGTGCGGGCGCACGTCGTTCGTGACCACGAGACCGGCGATCTGGCCGCCGCCGGAGAGAGTGGCGCTGGCGAGGGCGGCGAGGATGATGTCGTCGCGATCGCCGGGAGTAATGATGAGCGTGCCGGGTTGGAGGTAGTCCACGATTCCCTTGGCGGCCATGGCGCCGACGATCACGCGTTGCACACGCTGCTTGGCGCCGCCGCGGCGGCCGTTGAGCCACTTGCCGTGGATCTCCTCGGCGATCTGCGAAAGGTTGGGTGCGCTGAGTGCCTTCTGGATGGGCAGGACGCCGAGCAGCGGAATGCCGAGTCGGGCGAGGCCGAGGCCGGCGTATTGTCGGACGAGGTCTATTTTGTCGGGTTCGACCTTGTTCAGGATAGCTCCGATGACCTCGACGCCGAATTTGTCGAAGAGGGATTTGTTCAAAGCCAATTCGTCAATCGGCCGGCCGATGCCGCCGGGGGAGACCAGGATGACCTTGGCGTTGAGGAGCTGGGCGACGCGGGCGTTCGAGAGGTCGAAAACGGAGCCTACGCCGGCGTGGCCGGAACCCTCGATGATGGTAAAATCCTTCTCCCAGGAAACGCGGTCGAAAGAGCGGCAAATCTTGTCCTCGAGAGCGGGCAGGCAGGCATCGGGGGCCTCAAGGAAACGGCGGGTGAAGGTGCTATCTATTGCGACGGGACTCATGCTCTCGATTGGCACGCGCACTTGGAAAATCGAATCGAGGAGCACCGAGTCCTCGTCAATTTTCTGGCCCTGCACATCCACGAAGCGCTGGCCCACGGGCTTGATGAAACCGACGCGCGGGAAGATGGATTGGAGCGCGCCGTAGAGACCGAGGCAGGTGGTGGTTTTGCCATCGTTCATGCGCGTGGCGGCGATGAAGATGCGCTTGGTCGTGGTGTTGTTGGGCCGGCTCTGGAGCGGGAGCAGCGGAAGGGAAAACGGATTGGCGAGTTCGGGGCTGGCGGCCGTGCCCGGGGCGATTTCCCTGGGCAGGGGCGTGGCGGACTGGCTGGTCAACGCGGGGGGCATGAGAGCGGTTCGGTGAAGGCGGCCAGGACGACCGGGCGGGGCTTTTGACGTTAAGAGTCTGGTTTACGCGCCGCCGTGGAGCAGGCGGCGGTCTATGGCTTGCACGCCGACAATTGCGGCGGCGCCGAAGACGTCATGGGCGCTGGCGCCGCGCGAGACCTCGGCGGCGGGTTTGCTCAGGCCGGTGAGTATCTGGCCGAAGGTGTTCGCGCCGGCAAGGAGCTGCACGAGTTTGAACGCGATGTTACCCGAGTTGAGGTCGGGGAATACGAGCACATTGGCGCGACCGCCGACGGCGCTTTGCACGCCCTTGATGTTCGCGACCGCGAGGTCGAGCGCGGCGTCCACCTGTATCTCGCCCTCGATCTCAAGTTCAAGGTGGAGGGCCTTGGCTTTGGCGCGGGCGAGTTCGGTCGCGTGGCGGACTTTTACCAAGGTGGGCTGGTTGGATACGCTCTTGGTCGAGTAGCTGAGCATCGCGACGCGCGGGACCTCGTTGGTGAGGTGGCGGGCGATGCTGGCGGTCGAGAGCGCGATATCGCAGAGTTGCTCGGCGGTGGGATCGGGGATGACGCCGCAATCCGTGAGGAACAGCGACCCGTCGGAACCGACTTTTCTCTCGTCGAAATCCAGCACCATAAGGGACGAGGCGTGGAGCACCCCCGGAAGACGCGGGATGATTTGGAAGATGGGGCGCAGGGCGCTGGAGGCGGTGTGGGTGGCGCCGGAGACGAGGGCGTCGGCCTGGCCGGTGGCGACCATCATGGTGGCGAAGTAGCCGTTGTCCTTCATGGCCGCGCCGGCCTCGGCGAGTTTCAGGCCCTTGATGCGGCGGATTTGTTCGAGCTGGATGACGAACGCGTCGAAATCCTCGCTGCGCTCCGGCTCTATGACGCGGATGCCCTGAAGGTTAACATCGAGCTTGGCGGCGGCCTCCTTGATGGCGGCGCGGTCGCCGAGCAGGATGGGCACGCCCATGCGGCGGGTTACCCACTGGCGGGCTGCCTGAATGATACGTGGATCGGCACCCTCGGCGAAAACGATGCGTTTTGGGTGGCGCTGAAGTTTCTCGGTAAGTTTTGAGATGAGCGGCATGGCGGTCGTTCAGCAAAGTGAGTGGCGGCGGGAAGGGCGTCAATGCCTGCGGCAAGTTGCCGGAGGAGCGCCCGGTGAAACGCTTGTAAACTTGTAAGCACGGCGGGCGGCTGCGACGGTGCGCGCCAATCTACATGGGCAAAGCGCTGCGCAACATCGGAGTGGTATCGGGGGTGACGCTGTTTTCCCGCGTGCTCGGACTCGGACGCGACATGGCGATCACGGCGGTCTTCGGCGCGAGCGCGCTGGCCTCGGCCTTCGTGACGGCGTTCACGATGCCGAACCTGTTCCGCCGCCTGCTCGGCGAGGGGGCGCTGACGGCGGCGTTTGTGCCGACGTTGCAAGAGGAGACGCGGCGCAATGGCGACGCGGGGGCTTTCGGGCTGGTGGGCGAGGTGGCCAACTGGACCCTCGCGCTGACGGCCGGGATCACGACGGCGGCGATGCTGGCGCTGGCTGCCTCGGGGAGCTGGGGGCCGGCGCTGGTGCGGGCGGGTTGCGAAGCGGAGACGGTCGGGCGCTGGGTGCAGGGCGCGGAGCTGGGTGTATGGCTTTTTCCCTACATGGTGATGGTGTGCCTGGCGGCGGTGTTCAGCGCGGCCTTGCAGACGCGGGGACGTTTCCTGGAGCCGGCGCTTTCTCCGGTGTGGTTAAACCTGTGCATGATGGGATTTCTCGGCTGGGCGGTGTGGAGCGGCAGCGCGGCGCTCGGACGCGGGGAGGGCGCGATGCACTGGCTCTGCGCCGGTGTGCTGGCGGGAGGAGCGCTGCAACTGCTGGTGCCCGCAGCGGCGCTTTGGCGGCTGGGCTGGCGGCCGTGCGTCGGATTGAAAGCGAGCCCGGGCGTGCGGCAGATCGCGCGGCTGATGGTGCCGACGCTCTTCGGCTCGGCGATTTACCTGATCAACATGACGGTCTCGCGCTTGCTCGGGCTGTCGCTCGATGATGCGGCGGCGACGGTGCTGAACCTGTCCACGCGCTTGATGGAGTTGCCCATCGGGGTGTTTGCGATCGCGGTCTCGACGGTGTTTTTCCCTCAGATCGCGATGCACGCGGCGGCAGGGGACATGCACTCGTTGGCGAAGGATTACCGGCACGGGATGCGCTTGATTATTCTGGTGAACGTGCCGGCGGCCTTCGGGCTGGTCGTGCTGGCGGAGCCGATTATCCGCGTGCTGTTCCAGCGCGGAGCCTTTGGCGCGCACGCGACGGAGCTCATGATTCCGGTGCTGGGGGTGAGCGCGCTGGCGCTGCCCTTTCTGGCCTTTGTGAGCCTGGCGCTGCGGGCCTTTTACGCGCAGAAAGACACCGAGACGCCGGTGCGCGCGGCACTGGCGAGTTTTTGCGTCAACGTGGTGGCGAGCCTGGTGTTGATGCGCTTTGCGGGCACGGCCGGCCTGGCCACAGGAGCGACCCTCGCGGTGATCACGCAGGCGTGGTTTTTGCAGGCGCGGCTGACGCGCAAACATGAAGGGCTGGGCTTCGCCCACCTTGGGCCGCACGCGTTGAAAGTGCTGGCGGCGAGCGCGCTGATGGCCGCGGCGGTGGCGGGTGCCTGGGCGGGTTGGGCGCGCGCGATGGGCCGGGGCGGCTGGCACGATCTGGCCGGTCTGGCGGCGTGCATCGCGGTGGGCTTGGGTGTGTTCGCAGCGGCGGCGTGGGGATTGCGTGTTGAAGGCCGCGACGAGTTGGCAGCGCTGATCAAGCGTAAGCTGAAGCGGAGTGGGTGAGCTGGGGTCCTAATACGCTGATTTCGAAGACTGTGCTTGGTATGATTCGGTGATATGTGCACAGACCAAACTCTTCCCTAAGCCGGGCGGGCCAAGCGGACCAAACGCGCCAGCACCACTAAGGCGGCCGCGCTGAATGCAACGACCAAGCGCAAGCGACGATCCGTTTCATGCGCGCCGGTGATTATAGCGGCCTTACCCGCTGATACCCCCGCCGCCGTGCTCGCCAGCCCGAGACCCTTTTCCATAGGCCGAAGGCAAGCGTCCATTTCCACCGCACCCACACCGATCTGCGCGGATTAAAGTGTTTCAGGTAAACATCGCGATTGGCGTCAAAAATCGCCGCCGCCATCGCCTCACGATTCTTGGCCACGCTGAGTCCCTTCAAATGGACAACCTGCTCCCGCCCGTCATAGACCACGCGCCATCCCGCCTTCGCCACCCGGATGCACAAATCGAGGTCGTCCCCATACATGAAAAACCGCTCGTCAAAAACGTGCGCCCGGCCATCCGCCGCACGCTCGGTCTCCGAAGCCTCGGCGAAGGAGGCCACCGCTTCGAACACCTCCCTGCGCCCCAACATAAACGCCCCGTTGATCGCCCCGACCTGGTAAGTTCCACCCTCGTCCAAGTGCGTCAGATTATACCCCGCAGCCCAGGCCTTGTCGTGAAACCGCGCTGCCAGCCCGCTGGCCCGGCAAAACCCATCCCACAAACTCGGTATGCTCCGCCGGCACGCCAGATCCATCGAGCCATCCGCCAGCACCAACTTCGGCGAAATCATACCCACCACCTCCTCCGCCTGCACCCGGGCCACGCAGTGCGCCAGCGCCGCCGCGTTGCAGACCGTGTCGGGGTTGAGAAACAGCACACACTCGCCCGTCGTCCGCGCAAAACCCAGATTGTTGGCCCGTCCGAAGCCAAGATTCTCCGCCGGCACGACGTAGTCTACCCACGGATACTTATTCCGCACCACAGCCCCCGTGCCGTCCGAATCGAGCGAGTTGTCCACCACCAAGACCTCCACCCGGCGCCCCGACAGCTCACGCGACAAAGACCTCAAGCACATCCCGATCTCGTCGCGCGACCGGTAGGCGACGATGATCACCGAGAGGAGCGGCGGGGCGGATGAGTCTTTCACCCCGCCAGCAGAGCCTCCCCGTTTGCCGCTGACAAACCGATACCTCCTACCCCAACCGAAACCCAAACTCGACCCTTGCCGCAACTTGCCGTTTTCCGAAAGGTTTCGGGCATGAAGATCGCCATCATCGGCCTTGGCTACGTCGGCCTGCCGCTCTCCCTCCAATTCGCCCGTAGCGACACCCTGGTTTTCGGCTTGGACATAGATCCACAGAAGGTGGCAACCCTCGCGGCCGGGAAAAGCTACATCCGACACATTCCCGCCGACGCCGTCGCCCCATGTGTTTCGACAGGCAGCTTCGTTCCCTCCACGGATTTCAAACACATCGCTAATGTGGAGGCCGTCATCATCTGCGTGCCCACCCCGCTCGACCACCACCGCGAGCCGGATCTTTCCTACGTGCTCGCCACCGGCCGCGCCATCGCCCCGCACTTGCGTCCCGGCACCTTGGTCGCTCTCGAATCCACCAGCTACCCCGGCACCACCGACACCGATTTGCGCCAGGTCCTCGAGGCCGGTTCCGGTCTGGTCGCAGGCCGCGACTTCCACCTCGCCTTCTCCCCCGAACGCGAGGACCCGGGCAACCCGCTCTCCGACGTCGCCACCCTCCCGAAATTGGTCGGCGGCCTAACCCCTGCCTGCTGCGAACGCGCCTGCACCGTCTACCGCCGGGCCGTCGCGAACGTCGTCCCCGTCTCCAACTGCAAAACCGCCGAAGCCGCCAAGCTCCTCGAAAACATCTTCCGCTCCGTAAACATCGCCTTGGTCAACGAACTCAAGGTCGTTTACGCCGCCATGGGAGTGGACATCTGGGAGGTCATCGCCGCCGCCAAAACCAAACCCTTCGGCTTTATGCCCTTTTACCCCGGCCCCGGCATAGGCGGCCACTGCATCCCGGTGGACCCGTTTTACCTGACTTGGAAGGCCCGCGAGTTCGGCCTCACCACCCGCTTTATCGAGCTCGCCGGCGAGGTCAACGAAGCCATGCCAGCCCACGTCGTTCGACGCGTAGGCGAGGCACTCAACGATCGCCAAAAGCCGGTCAAAGGCAGCCGCATCATCATCGTCGGCCTTGCATACAAACCCGACGTGGACGACATCCGCGAAACACCGTCCTTCCACCTGATGAATCTCCTCCGCCAACAGGGCGCGCTCGTTGAATACCACGATCCTTTCGTGCCCGTCATCCCCTCCACGCGCGAAAATCCGCAGTGGGCCGGCCAGACCTCCGTGCCTTTGGTGTCCGCAACCTTCGCCGCCGCCGATGCGGTGGTCATCGCCACCGCCCACCGCGAGGTTGATCACCGCCAGATCCTCGCATGGTCGCCCCTCGTAATAGACACCCGCGATGCCATTCGCCGCCAGTCCGCCGAGGCACTTCCCGCCGAACTCGCCGCCCGCCTCGTTTTCGCCTGAGCAGCGCACCTCCTTCGCATGAGCCAAGCCCCTTCCTTCGTCCCGCCGCGCGTCGCCATAGTAGGCTGCGGCTACTGGGGCAAAAATCTGGTCCGTAACTTTCACGCTCTGGGCGCACTGCAACTGGTCGTGGACGCCACTCAAGCCGGTCGGGCAACCGCCGCCACGCTCGCCCCCAGTGTGGAAATTTCTGCTGACTTCGACTCCCTCTTGGCTCGCTCCGACATCACCGCGGTCGCACTCGCCACACCCGCTGCCACCCACCACGCGCTCGGCCTCCGCATCCTCGAATCAGGCAAGGATCTTTTCGTAGAAAAACCCATGGCCCTCGACCTCGGCGAAGGCGCGCATCTCGTCAACACCGCCACCCGCCTCGGCCGCATCCTGCAGGTTGATCACCTTCTCGAATACCACCCCGCCTTCATCGCCCTGCGCGAACTCGCCGCCTCCGGCCGATTCGGAAAAACCCTCCGCCTCCATTCCCACCGCCTCAACTTCGGCAAAGTCCGCACTGAGGAAGACGCCCTCTGGAGCCTCGCCCCGCACGATATCGCCCTTCTCCTCCGCCTCGCCGGCCGCGCGCCCGTTTCCGTGTGCTGCGCCGGCCACCACGCCCTCGGCACCGACCGCGCCGACACCGCCGTCGCCCTCTTCGATTTTGGCGGCGGCCTGCAGGCCCATGTCTTTTGCAGCTGGCTGCAACCGCTCAAAGAACAACGCCTCGTCCTTGTCGGCGACACCGGTATGGCAGTCTTCGACGATACTGCTCCGCCCGAGCGCCGGCTCGCGGTTTATGATCGCCGCGTGGCCTGGCAAAACGGCCAGCCCGAGCTGCATCAGACCGATCCAGAATACCCGCCTCTTCCGCCCGGCGAACCGCTCCGCGCCGCCTGCTCCGACTTCCTCCACGCCGTCACCACCCGCCAATCACCGCTCACCGACGGCGCCAGCGGCCTCCGAGTGCTAGCCGTCCTTGACGCTTGCCGCCGCTCCATGCTCGGCGGCGGAGCTCGCATTCCCTGCGACCTTCCCCCCTCCGCCCCATGAGTGACACCACCGTCTTCATTCACCCCACCGCTGTCGTTGACCAACCTTGCGAGATCGGTCCCGGCACGCGCATCTGGCACTTTGCCCACATCTGCGCCGGAGCCCGCCTCGGCCGCGACTGCTCACTCGGTCAAAACGTCATGATTGGCGACCGCGTCATCATCGGTGATCGCGTCAAAATCCAGAACAACGTCGCCGTCTACACCGGCGTCACGCTTGAAGACGAGGTGTTCCTCGGCCCTTCCTGCGTCCTCACCAACGTCTCCAACCCCCGCTCGCAAGTCGTCCGCCGCGCCCTCTACGAAAAAACCCTTCTCCGCCGCGGCGCCACCGTGGGTGCAAACGCCACCATCGTCTGCGGCATTACCCTCGGTCGTTACGCTTTCGTCGCAGCCGGCGCAGTCGTCACCCGCGATGTGCCCGACTACGGCTTCATCATCGGCGTGCCCGGTCGCCAACGCGGCTGGGTTAGCCGCCACGGCCATCCGCTTCGCCGCCCCGACGCCGAAGGCACCTACACATGCCCCGAGTCCGGTCTCCGCTACCGCGAAGTTAATCCCGGCGCCCTGCGCTGCCTGGACCTCGACGAGGACGCCCCACTCCCTGCCTCACTCGCCACCGGCCAAAAGCCCTACCGCACCTTTCATACCTGATCTTGTTATCGGCTCAGCATAGTCGCTACGCGCTGCTCACTCCTCACTACTTTCCCAGCTCCCATGCCCGTTCCCCTCCTAGACCTGAATCGTCAAAACGGCCCGCTCCACGCCGAGCTCATGGCCGCCACCGAACGCGTGCTTCGCTCCGGCCACTTTATCCTCGGACCGGAGGTAGAGGCCTTCGAACGCGAATGCGCCGCCGCCCTCGACGCGCCCCACGCCATCGCCGTCTCCTCCGGCACGGACGCCCTTCTCGTCGCCCTCATGGCGCTGGACATCGGCCCCGACGACGAAGTGATCGTCCCATCCTTCACCAGTTCTTCAATCTGCGTCACCGTGAGCGAAGAA
>JAIYBI010000569.1 GCA_027488595.1 Opitutaceae bacterium
CCAACCTCTACATCTCGCGCATGAGCACGCCGTGGTCGATCAGCGGCGGAAAGACGCTGATCACGAAACCCGAATTCGATTGGGAAATCAAAGGTCATCGCGTCAACGAGGGCCCCGCCGTGCTGATCCGCAACGGACGCGTATTCCTCACCTACTCCGCCAGCGCGACCGACGCCAACTACTGCCTGGGTCTGCTCACCGCCGACGAAAACGCCGACCTTCTCAACGCCGCTTCGTGGAAGAAATCTCCCGTCCCCGTTCTCGCTTCCTCGGATTCCGCCCGCGTTTTCGGTCCGGGTCATAACAGCTTCACCACCCTGCCCGATGGCCGCGACGTCCTGGTGTATCACGCTCGCGACTACCGCGACATCGCCGGCGATCCGCTCAACAACCCCGACCGCCACACCCGCGCATCGATCATCAACTGGAATCCCGACGGCAACCCGTCCTTCTCTTATGATCCCGTATTGGCCTCAGATAAGCAGGAACTGACTTCTTCAACGGCAAGCCCCGATACCACGTTGAAGATCGAACCTTTCGTTCCCGTCCGGAACGTAAGCCCGATTCACTACGGTCTCATGACCGAGGAGATCAACTTCTCCTACGACGGCGGCCTCTACGCTGAACTGGTGCGAAACCGGGCCTTCGAGGACGACACCGCGAAGCCTGTGCACTGGTCCGCCGTATCCGGTGCAACCCTTGCCCTGGACACCGCAAACACGCTGAACTCGATCCGCACCACCAGTCTCCGGCTTTCGATCCACGCTGCGGGCGATGGCGTGTCCAATTCTGGCTACTGGGGCATCCCGATAAAGCCCGCCACGCGCTACCGCGCCACCATCCACGCCAAGGCCGCCGCCGGATTTACGGGCCGCATCACCGTCTCCCTTCAAAGCGCCGACGGCACCACAACCTACGCCCGCGCCGAGTCATCGCCGCTGGCGCAAGATTGGAACGCGCATGAGTTGATTCTCACCACCACGAGTCACGTCGCCCCGACCACCCGTGCGCGTCTCGCGATCACCTTCAGAGAACCAGGCACGGTCTGGCTCGGTTTCGTGTCCCTGTTCCCGCCTACGTGGAACAATCGCCCGAACGGCCTTCGCCCCGACCTCATGCAAATGCTGGTGGATCTCAAACCCGCGTTCCTGCGTTTTCCCGGCGGCAATTATCTCGAGGGCGAGCGGATCGAAACTCGTTTCAAATGGTGGGAAACCCTCGGCCCCGTCGCGCTCCGCCCCGGCCACCCCGGGCCCTGGGGTTACCGCTCCACCGATGGCATGGGGCTGCTTGAATTTCTGCTCTGGTGCAAAGACATGGGCGCGGAACCCGTGCTCGGCCTCTACGCCGGCTATTCGCTCAACGGCTCCTACGTCAAACCCGGCCCGGACTTGCAGCCGTTTGTGCAGGAGGCCCTCGACGAGATCGAATATGTGACCGGCCCGGTCACCTCGTTCTGGGGCGCGCGCCGGGCGCAGGACGGCCACCCCGAACCGTTCAAGCTTCGCTACGTCGAGATCGGCAACGAGGACTGGTTCGACAAGTCCGGAAGCTATGACGCCCGCTACGCGCAGTTTCATGACGCGATCAAAGCGCGCTACCCCGCGTTGAAATGCATCTCCAGCGTGGGTAACGAGCAACCGGCCGAAAAACGCGTGCACAGCCGCACTCCGGACGTGCTCGACGAGCATTACTACCGCAACACCGAGTCTTTCCTCAAAACCTCCCACACCCATTTCGATGACTACGATCGCAAGGGCCCGGAGATTTTCGTCGGCGAGTGGGCCGCGCACGAGACCGCGTTTCCCCCTTGGGATAAACGCTCAAAATCACTCGCGCCCACGCCAAACATGACCGCCGCCATCGGCGACGCCGCCTTCATGGCCGCGATGGAGCGCAACTCCGATCTGGTGACGATGCAGTGCTACGCCCCGCTCTTCGCCAACGTGAACGACTACCAATGGCGTCCCAACCTCATCGGCTACGACGCGCTGCGTTCCTTCGGCGCACCGAGCTACCACGCCTTCCGCCTCTTCAGCACCAAGGTGGGCGACCAGATCATGAAAACATCTTTGACCGGCGACACCTCGCTCCACCAGTCGGTGACCCGCGACTCCAAGTCCGGCGTTATGTTCGTCAAACTGGTCAACCCGCTGCCCCAGGCCAGGACTGTTCGCATCGATTGCGCCGGGCTCGATGCCGCCGCGCACGCCGTCCGTGTTTCCACACTCTCGGCCGCCCCGGATGATACCAACTCCATCTCCGATCCAGCCAAAGTCGTTCCCGTAACTTCAGTCATCAACGTGACCGAAACCCCGTTCAAGGTCACCGTCGTGCCCACCTCAATCACCGTTCTTCAAATCAACACCCGATGAACTTCCGTCCCCTGCCTCTGCTTAAAATCGCTCTCCTCGCGCTTCTTCCTTTCGCGCTCCACGCCGGAAGCCCGCTCGCCCTCAACATAGACGCCGCCTCCCACGGCAAACCCATCAGCCCCGATCTAGTCGGCATCTTCTTCGAGGATCTCAACTACGCCGCCGACGGCGGCCTCTACGCGGAGTTGATCCAAAACCGTTCCTTCGCATACAGCCCGCTGGCCCGCAGCGAATGGCACAATCTCACGTCGTGGGAACTCGTCCCGCGCGGCGGTCGCGCCGTCCTTTCACCCGATGGAGCGTTTCCATTACACACGAATAATCCGCACTACGCCGTGCTCGAGGTCACCCACGCGGGCGAGGTCGCCGTGGTCAACGCCGGCTTCGATGGCATCGTGGTCCGCGCCGGCGAAAACTACCATCTCTCGTTTTTCGCCCGCCACCTTTTCACCGGTGGTCGCTGGGACCACATCAAGTCCACCGCTCCGCTCCCGCTCACTCTGCGACTGGAAACTCCCGCCGGCCTGGTC
>JAIYBI010000008.1 GCA_027488595.1 Opitutaceae bacterium
CACCGCCTTTAACCTCATCACCGGTCTCTACCCGCCCGCCTCCGGCTCGGTCGCGTTCGCCGGCCGCCCGCTTGCCGGGCTCGCTCCCCACCGTATCGTCGCCGCCGGCATCGCCCGCACGTTTCAAAACATCCGTCTCTTCGGCTCGCTGAGCGTGCTCGATCACGTCCGTGCCGCGGGCAACCTCCACCGCACCGCCTCCCCGCTCCACGCTCTGCTACGCCTCCGCACCTTCCGCGAAAGCGAGGCCGCCGTCACCGCCCGCGCCGACGAGTTGCTCGCCCTCTTTAACTTGTCTCGTTTCCGCGACGCCCCCGCCCGCAGTCTGCCTTACGGCGAACAACGCCGCCTGGAGATCGTGCGCGCCCTCGCCACCAAGCCTCGCCTGCTCCTGCTGGACGAACCCGCCGCCGGCTTGAATCCTCAGGAGAAAATCGAGCTCGTCGCCCTCATCCAGCGCGTCCACCGCGAGTTCAATCTCACTATCCTCCTGGTCGAACACTCCATGCGCGTAGTGATGGTCGTCTGCCAGCGCATCGCCGTGCTGAAAAAAAAAAAAAAAATCGCCGAGGGTTCTCCCGAAGCCATCCGCCAATACCCGGCCGTGATCGAGGCCTACCTCGGCCCGGACCACGCCACCGGACTCTTTCATCACTAAATCCCCTCCCTACCCCGATGATCACCCGCCGCACCTTCCTTGAACGCTCCACCGTCGGCCTGCTCGCAGGCGCAAGCGCCGTCACCGCCGCCACCTCGCTCCCTGGCGCAGGAGCTTCCCCGTCGCCTCAAGGTAACAACCCGGCGGATACACGCGCCCTCTGGTGCGCCCTCGCCACCCGGCTCGCCGACCCCGTCCTCACCGCCCTCGCTTCCCGCCGCCTCAAAGCCACCATGCCGGTCGAGGCTGCTCCGGGCATCAGTGACCGATCAAACGTCACCCATCTCGAAGCGTTTGCGCGCCTGCTCGCGGGTCTGGCTCCGTGGCTGGAGCTTCCCGCATCCCCTGACCCCGAGGGCGTCGAGCGCAGCCGCCTTACCTCCCTTTCCCGCCTCGCCCTCGACGCCGCCACCGACCCGGCCTCGCCCGATTTCCTCAACTTCAGCAAAGGGGCCCAACCGCTGGTGGACGCCGCGTTCCTCGCCCAAGCCCTGCTCCGCGCACCGTCGGCTCTCTGGCAACCTCTCGACGCGCGGGTGCAGGCCAACGTCATCGCCGCGCTCCAATCCACCCGCCCGATCAAAGCCGGCGAGAGCAACTGGAAGCTCTTCGCAACCACGATCGAAGTTTTCCTCCATCGCGCGGGTGCCAAACGCGACGATGCCCGCCTCTTCGAGGGCATAGACAAACACGCCGCCTGGTATGTCGGCGACGGCACCTACGGCGACGGACCCGAGTTCCACTGGGATTACTACAACGCCTTCGTCATCCAGCCCATGCTGGTCGAGGCGCTCGATGTCATCGGCGAGGAGTCGCCCGCGTTAACCAGATTCCGGGACCAGTCCCGCGAGCGTCTTAGCCGTTTTGCCGCCGTCCAGGAGCGGATGATTGCGCCCGACGGGAGCTTTCCGGCCATCGGCCGCTCCATCGCCTACCGTTGCGGCGCGTTTCAAGCTCTGGCCCTCGCCGCCCTGCGCCACGCTTTGCCCGCCGACGTCTCGGCCGCACAGGTCCGGGTCGCCCTCACCGCCGTCATCCGCCGCACCTTGGAAGCTGAGGGCACCTTCGACGCCGGCGGTTGGCTGTGCATCGGTCTCGCCGGTCACCAACCGGGCCTCGGCGAGACCTATATTTCCACCGGCAGCCTCTACCTCTGCAGCGTCGCTTTCCTGCCGCTCGGCTTGCCTGTTACGGACCCGTTCTGGAGCGCCCCTCCCGAGAAGACCACGTGGGAGAAAATCTGGTCAGGAGAAAACATGGCTGCAGACCATGCGCTCAAAAGCCCGCGTTGAAGCGGCGCCTTACCCTTCGATTTCAAGCCGCGAATCTCCGGCCTCGTCGCGCGTCAGGTGCCAATCGGTGACGGTAATTTTCTCCAGGAACGCCTCGTCGTGACTCACCAGTAGCACGGCACAGGGACAATCCTCCAGCGCCTGCTCCAGACATAGAATGCCCGGCAAATCCATGTGGTTCGTCGGCTCATCCATCACGATGAGGTGCGGCCCGCGCACGATGCCGAGCGCGAGCAGGAGTTTTCGCACTTCACCCGGACTCGGCAGCGCACTCTCCAGCAAACGCGCCGGTCGCGAGCCTAGCCGGCTGATCGTGATCATCACGCGGCCGAGTTCGTCATTCGGCAGTCGCTTCACCGCCTCCAGCAGAGTCCGCGAATCCTCGGCGGAGATTTCTTGCGGCACGTTCACGAGCTTTTCCGGTGACAGTTTTAAGTGCCCGAGCAGATGCTGGATCAGCGTGCTTTTCCCAAGTCCGTTTGCCCCGCTGAGCGCGATGCGGCTGGTCCCGCCGATCGCAAGATCAGGGAAGTGCAGGCGTCGCCCGCCCCCGAGCGGCAGACTGCCCGCCGGCAAACGCAGCAAAAAATCCCTCGGCATGAAGGACGCACCGTCCACCCAGATGCCGGTCTCGTAGCGTTTCTTCACCGAGATCTCCGAGCGCTGCGTCGCGACCTTGCCCGCGCGCTGATTCATCTGCGCGACCATCTTTCCCGCGTAGGCATCTTTGCCGCTCATCTTTGCGAGGTTGCGCTGGGCCCGGCCGTCGTGGTCGTGGGCGGGGATTTTGATCTGCTTCGAGCCGCGCGAGGCCGCCGCCTTTTGATCAGCCATGACGCGACGGCGCTGGGCTTCGTCCTTGAGCCGCGTCTCGGTGCGGCGCAGCGCGTCGTTGGCGCTCCGGGCGGCCTGCTCTTCGTTGTCCTGTTGCTCCATCGCCTCGGTCACTCCGCCTGGGCGCATCACGGCGTCAGGTGGATCGAGCAAAAGACACTGCGAGCAAAGCTCGTCCAACAGTGCGCGATCGTGGCTCACCAGCAGGCCGATTCCGTTAAACTCCGTGAGCGCCCGCACCAGCAGACGGCGTGCCTCCGCGTCAATGTGGTTGCTCGGCTCGTCGAGCGCCAGCACCGCCGGTTCGCGCCAGAGCGCGACCGCGATCTGGGCGCGTTTGCGTTCGCCGTGGCTCAGTGTGGACCAGCGCTCCGGCCAGTCTTCACCCACACGCAGGCGGGCTTTCAATACAGTGGCATCCGGTGCCCAGATGAAATCCTCCAAAAACTCGGGCGCGTCGTCGGTGCGTTGCGCAACATAAAGAGCAAGCCCCTGCCGGCTCACCGCCCCGCTCTGCGCGGCGAGTTCGCCTGTGACGACTTTCAATAGCGTGGTTTTCCCCGCTCCGTTGGGTCCCACGATCCCCGTCCAGCCCGAAGGAAACTGCACCGTGAGATCGCTAAACAAGGGCTTCGTCATGCCTGGATGCGCGAACTCGACGGACTGGAGGGTCAGCTGGGCGGATGCCATTCGCGGCATGGTGGATAGGAGCCACTCCCTCGCAAGCTCAGTCCTACCGCGCCGCCACCGCCTCGCCCACCGTCTGACCGGTCGCCATTGCGCCTTGAATCGAGGCTGATGCGCAATGATCCCCGCACACCCAAAGTCCTTCGCGCACCGCTCGCGCCGCTTCCGCTCCGGCTCCGGGACTCAGCACGGGCAAAGCGCACCGGATGCGCTGCACCGCCAAAGCCCTCCAGTCTTTCACCACGGTGCCGTGACGTCCGGCCAACTCCACGCTCAAGCCCGCAACCAGTTCAGTATCTGTTTCGGGGCATTCGCCGATCACCGTCGTGGACACCAGCGCCGATCCCTTCGGCGCGTAATCCGCCGCCACGTCGCTTGGGACCACGAGGTTGTTGATGCGACCGTGGCCGGTGCCGTTGAGCCACAGCACGGGTTCACCGCCCATCGGACTTTCAGGCGCCGCCCACTGCACGCAGGTCACGCTTCGCCATGCGGGTGCAGCCAACCCAGGCACCAGGCGGGCCGCCGTCCCTCCGTCAGTCGCGATAACCACTTGGCTGGCCTTGAGCGTTTCGCCACTCGCGAGGCGCACGTCGTAGCCGCCAGTCGACGATCCGCCACTCACGCCCGCAACCGTCGCGCCGAGCCGGCAGGAATCCGTCTTCAGGCCCGCCGCCAATTGCTCGGGGATGCGCTGCATCCCACCCGCCGGCAAGGCCGCATACCCTTCCGCAAACATTCGATAAACAAAGAACAACATCCGGTTCGAAGTCGTGAGCTCTCGCTCCAGAAAAATCCCGCCCAACCAGGGCCGCAGAAACCGCTCCAGCATCACCGGCGAAAATCCCCGCGCCCGTAATTCTTCCGCCGTGCAGCGCTCCGGTCGCTCCCAGATCGCATCGAGTCTCCCGCTGGTGGCGGCAAGGCGAAGCGCACCCACCCGAAGTTTATCTGCGACTGTGCCGACCGGCGCACGCAAAGTTTCCCACATCCGCCCCGGTGCGCGCCAAGGGTCACTCACCCGGCCTTCACCGTCCGGCGTCATCACCCGCGCCCCCGGCGCGAAGTTTCCCAGCCGCAGCGCGTCGTAATCCAGCCATGTCCGCGCCGCCGGATACGCGGTCAACAAAACCTGAAACCCGCGATCAAGCCGGAAGCCATCCACGTCGTCCGTCCGCACGCGTCCACCGACTGCGTCCGCCGCATCCAGCACCAGGCAATCCAACCCGCGCGCTTGCAGGGTCCGCGCGCAGGTCAGACCCGCCAGCCCCGCCCCGATCACCAGCACGTCCTTCATGCCTTCAACTCCGCCCGCACTCGCTCCGCAATAGCCAGGCCCGAGAGGGCCGCTCCTTCGACACGCGGTCCGCCAAAGGCATCGCCGGCAAAGCCCAGCCGATGCTCCGGCAACCACACGCAGCGTTCAGGATAGGTCTCCAGCGCGTGGGCAAACTTCCAGCGGTGCACCGTCGCGGTGGCGATGCTTTCACCGATCACTTCCTCCGCCTCCTGGCGCACCAGCTCCAGCACTTCCGCCTCGCCGAGGCTGTAATGCCGCGCGGAAAACTCCGGCGATAAATGCAGCGTCACCGCGGTCACCCGTGGCGACACACCTTTACGCTGGTTATCCGACACCCAGCGCACATCGCCGTTGGCTTTTGTCACTCCATCAGTCGGCAGCCGCGAGGGACCGTTGAGCGTCACCAACAAGGCCAGACACGGGCTGTAGTTCAACTTCGCCAACCCCGTCGCCAAGTCTGCCGGCAGTGCCACTCCGCCCGTCGCGAGCAACGCGAGGCTCTGCGGCACCGGCGCGGTCAAGATCACCCGCGCCGCGCAAATCAATCCGTGATTCTCGACTTCAACGCACCACCGCTCCCCCACCCGCGAGATTTTGGAGACCTTGTGTTCACGCTTCACCTCCACTCCTTCCGCGAGCGTCTTGGCCACCGCCGTCATGCTCGGCGTTCCAATGAAGCGGCGGTGCACGCTCTCGGGCCAGGGCGCCACCGCTCCAGACTCCTGCCAGCGGCTGACCCACGCCGCGAAGGCGGGATCCTTCACCGTGAAATACTGCGCTCCTTGGTCAAACACCGCCTCCCCCACCCGTTTGGTTGCCAGCCGTCCGCCGACCCCACGACTTTTTTCCAGCACGAGCACGCGCGCTCCCGCTTCGTGGAGCGCCCGGGCCGCGATCAAGCCCGCCATGCCTGCGCCGATAATGACTGTCGTGTTGTCCATTTTTTAGAAAGTTACTCAAGCGACGCGTCCAAGCAAATGGCGCAACGCCGTATCCAGCTTTTCATGTCGAAACCGGTAGCCGCTCGCCGCCAGCACTCCCGGCCGCACCCGCTGGCTGGCCAGCAGCGCCTCGTCGGCCATCTGCCCCAGCGCCAGGCGCAACACCCAAGCTGGCACAGGAAAAACTGCGGGCCGGTGCAACACCCGCCCCAGCGCGCCCGTGAACTCCGTGTTTGTGACCGGCTCCGGAGCGACCGCATTCAAGGGACCGCTTACCGTCTCGGTAAGCAAGGCGTGCCCGATCACGCCCACCAGGTCATCGAGCGAGATCCACGACCACCATTGGCGGCCATTCCCCACCCGCCCGCCCAGCCCCGCGCGAAAAGGGGGAAGGAGCTTCGCCAAAGCGCCGCCCGCCGGGGTGAGCACCACGCCCGTGCGCAGATAGACCCGCCTCACGGCACACCCATCGAGCGGTGCCCACGCGGCTTCCCACTCGGCACACACTTCCGCCAAAAAGCCGCTCCCACAAGGAGCGCTCTCATCAAGCCAGGCGCCGCCGCCTTCGCCGTAGCAACCGATGGCCGAGCCACCCACCACCACACGCGGCGGATGCGTGAGCGCGGCCAGTGCCCCGGCCAGCGCGCGCGTGCCGTTCACGCGGCTATCGCGAATCTCGCGTTTACGGGCATCGGTCCAGCGTGCGTCCGCGATGCCCGCGCCCGCCAGATGCACTACCGCATCAATCCG
>JAIYBI010000215.1 GCA_027488595.1 Opitutaceae bacterium
AGGGTGGCGTAGGGCTCGGGAAGCATGGGTGTGCGCGCGCCGGCAGAGGGAAACGGTCAGCCTTTTGACTGCGGGCTGGCGAAGCAGTGCGGACAGCTTTTTTCGTAGACGTAGCGCGGGTCGGACTGCTCGGCGACGGTCAGCGGTTGCTGACAGGCGTAGCAGAGCACCGAGCCGGTGGGCTTGAGCGCGGGGTCCACGCCGACGCGGCGGTCGAAGACGAAGCACTCGCCGTCGTAGTGCGCGCCGCCGACTTCCTCGAAGTATTTCAAAATGCCGCCGTCGAGTTGGAACACGTTTTCAAAGCCCTCGCGCTCCATGAAGGGGCCCGCTTTTTCGCAGCGGATACCACCGGTGCAAAACATGACGAGCGGCTGCGACTTGAGCGCGGGGGGGAGCTTGCGCACGGCCTCGGGGAAATCGCGAAAGTTGTCTATGCCGGCGGGCACGGCGCCGGCGAAGGTGCCGAGACGGATTTCGTAGTCGTTGCGGGTATCGAGCAGGGTGAGCGGGCGGCCCTCGTCGAGCCATTGCTTGAGCGTGGCGGGTGCGAGTTTCGGTGATGGCTTGCGGGCGGGGTCTATGCCTTCGACGCCGAAGGCGATGATCTCTTTTTTGATCTTCACCAACATGCGATTGAAGGGCTGGTCGGCGCTGAGGCTTTCTTTCGGCGCGAGGTCGGCAAGGCCGGGGAGGGTGCGGAGCTCGACGAGGAAACGGTCCATCGCGGCGCGTTCGCCGGCGACGAAGAGATTGATGCCCTCGGGGCTGAGCAGAATGGTGCCACGCAGGGATTCGGCCTGGCAGAAGGCGGTGAGGCGCGCACGCAGGGCTGGCAGCTCGTCGAGCGGCGTGAAGCGGTAGGCGGAGAAATTGACGAAGTCCGGCATGGCGGCGGACTCAGGCGAGGCGTTCGGCGATGGCCACGGCTTTGAAGAGGGCGGAGGCCTTGTTGATCGTCTCCTGAAACTCGCTCTCCGGCACGCTGTCGGCGACGACGCCGGCACCGGCCTGGATGTGGATGACGCCGTCCTTGATGAGGGAGGTGCGCAGCATGATGCAGGTGTCGCTGTTGCCATCGTAGCCGAAGTAGCCGAGGGCGCCGGCGTAGAAGCCACGCTGGCTGGGCTCGGTTTTCGCGATGATCTGCATGGCGCGGATCTTGGGTGCGCCGCTGACCGTGCCGGCGGGGAAGGTGGCGCGCATGAGGTCGAAGGCGTTTTTGTCGGGAGCGATTCGGCCCTCGACCTGCGAGACGATGTGCATGACGTGCGAGTAGCGCTCGATGATGAAGCTCTCGGGAACGGTGACGGAGCCGAACTGGCAGACGCGGCCGATGTCGTTGCGGGCGAGGTCCACGAGCATCAGGTGCTCGGCGCGCTCCTTCTGGTCGGCGAGCAAGTCCTTCTCAAGGGCAAGGTCCTCGCCGTGGGTCACGCCGCGTTTACGCGTGCCGGCGATTGGACGGATTTCGACCAGACCGTCGGTCAGGCGCACGTGCACCTCTGGCGACGCGCCGACGATGGCGAAGTCGCCGGCGTCGAGGACGAACATGTAGGGCGACGGGTTGACCGTGCGCAAGGCGCGGTAGAGATCGAGCGGAGTGCGGTCGAAGGGTTTGGAGAAACGCTGCGAGGGCACGAACTGGATGATGTCGCCGGAGCGGATGAACTCCTTGCCTGATTCGACGGCGGCCTCGAACGCGTGCTGGGTAAAGTTGCCGCGCGGCACGGCGACGAAGCCGGGGTCGAGCAGCGGCGCGGGCGCCAGCGACGAGTGCCCGGCAAGCAGGGAGTGAAGCGCCTGCAACTCGACGACGGCGCGGGCGTAGGCGGCGTGCGGCGGTTCGTCGGGGGCGAGGTGGGCGTTGACGCAAAGGCGGAGGGTTTGCTTTGCGCGGTCGAAAATCAGGAGCGAATCCGACAGCATGAAGTAGAGCAGGGGAGTGCCTAACTCGTCGGTGTCGGCGGCGGGGATGGTCGGCTCGATGCGGGTCGCGTATTCGTAGGCTATGAAGCCCACCGCGCCGCCGGTGAAGCGAGGCAGGCCGGGCACGGTGACAGGTTTGAAGCCGCGCATTTCCTCCTCGATCAGCGTGAGCGGATCGGCGGGGGTGGGCACCTCGCGATCGGGCTGGCCGGATTCGCGGATGGTGGTGGTGACGGGGCCGCAGGTGAAAATCTTTCGCGGACGGCAGCCAATGAAGCTGTAACGTGAGAGGGTGTCGCCGCCCTCGACCGACTCGAGAAGGTAGGATGGGCCGTGGCCGCGCAGCTTGGCGTAGGCGGAGACAGGTGTCTCGAAGTCCGCCATGAGATCGGCGTAAACCGGGATGAGGTTGCCCTGCGTGGCGAGTCGGGAGAAATCGGCGGCGGATGGGAGAATGGTCATGGCGGCGGGACGGAGGCTAGGGGCCAGAAGTGAGGAGTGAGAAGAAGGAAGTCGCGAGGAATATAGCTCCAGCGTTATAGGACCGGCCGGGTTAAGCGCGCCATTGACAACGCCGGCCGCGCTTGGTCTTTTTCACCTTTTCCATGTCCATTCTCATCGGTCTGTTCACCTTCGCTCTGGTCATTATCTCCATTCTGATGGTCCTTCTCGTGCTCGCCCAGAAGTCGAAGTCCGACGGCGGTGTGGGCGGCGCCCTTGGCGGCGGCATGACTGAGGCCACTTTCGGCGCGGATTCCGGCAACGTCCTAAGCCGGATGACCCACTATGGAGCGATCGCGTTTTTCGTGCTGAGCTTCGGTCTCTACCTCGCTCAAATTCATCGTCACAGTGCCGCCCGCACCAAGTCAGCCCTGCCGACGATCGAGGCACCCGCCGTGACCATCCCGGCTGCTGCGCCCGCCGTCGCTGCTCCTGTTACTCCTGCAGCTGCCCCCGCCCCTGCCGCAGCCGAGGCTCCGGCCGCCGCCGTCACCTTGCCCGCCACCTCCGCTCCCGTCACGGAACCTGCCGCCAAACCCTAAGGTCTGATGCGTGTGGCCTTCCACCGCTTTTCTTTTACCAGGCAGACGGTTTCCGCCGTCTGCCTTTTCTTTGGGCTTTTCGCGACGCTCGCTGCCCCCGCTGCCGCGCAGTCGCGTTTAAACCGTCCGGCACCGCGCTACCTTCAGCCCTCCACGCCCGACCAGCAAGCTGGTGCAGCCCTCCTGCGAGAGGTGCGCGCCTCGGGTCCCGCCGGCGATTACTATCTCGAATTTGACCTTCGTGTGCTCCCTCGGCGCGGCGACGAAGTGCGCATCCCCGGCCGCCTTTGGGGCAGCCGAAATTCGGCCGGTCCGGTCACCCGCCTCCTGCTTTCCGGCACCCGCGAGGGCGCGGTCGTCAATCCGGTCGAGCGCCGCATCCTGGTGCAGGGCGGCCCGCGCCCCGCCGCCTGGCAATGGCCCGCCGCCAATGGTGCGAGTGCCGTGGCGATAGATGATGCGGCGTTATTCTCCCCTCTGGCTGGCACCGATTTGTCGGCCTTCGATCTTCAGATGCCGTTTCTGTATTGGCCGGATTTCGTTTATGAAGGCCTCACCCGCCTGCGCGGACGGCCCGCCAGCACGTTTCTGCTTTATCCGCCGGCAGCCATTGCCGCCCGCCGGCCCGAGTTGAGCGCGATCCGCGTTTATCTGGATGCCCAGTTCAACGCCCTCGTGCAGGCCGAGCAGCTGGGCGAAAACGAGAAGGTTCTCAAATCCATGCGCGTCGTGGACCTCAAGAAAATCGGCGACCAGTGGATGGTGAAAACGATCGAGCTGCGTGACGAGACTACGCGTAACAAGACGCGCTTCGCCGTCACCGCCGCCGCGCTTGGGCTCGACTTCGCCGGCGGACTCTTCGACCCGGGCAGCCTGCCCTCCGCCATCCGTCCGCCGGAAAAACTCACTCGCCTCGCAGAGTGACCGCCCGGCCCAATAAGGGCGCCCGAGTCGAGCCGGCGGGAAACTCGCATCGCGCGTAAGTTTTGCGTTGCCGGACGCATCCTTAACATGGATACGTCTCTCTCCCAAGAATCGCAGTTTCTTCCGTCTACCTTCCACCACTCTTCATCATGGCTAAAAAATCCGCTCCCGCCCCGTCCCCCTTAACCTTCGACTTGCCCCTCTCCTTGCTCACCAAGCTGGAAAGCCAGCGCAAGCGTCTCGGCCTCACCTCCACTTCCGAGGTTGTCCGCCACGCCATCTCCGAGTTCGACCTCGCCAAGTTTGTCGCCTCCTCCGAGGAGCGCCGCCAGATCTCGGTCCGTCTGGACGCGGGTGCGAAGGCCGCATTGGTCAAAACCGCCAAGCGCCAGAAGGCCAGCATCGGCGAGATTGTCCGCGCTGCGGTCGAGTCACTGCCCGAGAAGAAATCGAAGAAGTAATCACTCCTCGACCGCTCCGGCTTTCATCTTTTTTTCCAACTCCGCGGCGCGAGGAACTTGTTTTCCTGCCGCGGAGTTTTTTTGTCCATACGTCTCGCGTTTCCGTCTTTTTCGCCAACCCCTTTTCTCTCCTTTTCTCCATGTCCATCGCTCCCGCTCCGCTCTCCACCTGGGCCCGAAACGTTTCGCCCTCGCCCACACTCGCCGTTGATGCCAAGGCCAAGGCGCTCGCCGCCGCCGGCGAGGATGTATGCGGCTTCGCGGCCGGCGAACCGGATTTCGACACCCCCGAGCATATCAAAGAGGCCTGCATCGCCGCCCTTCGCTCAGGCAAGACCAAGTATGCTCCGACGCCCGGCATCGAGCCGCTCCGCCAAGCTCTGGCCGACAAATACCTCGCCGACTACAACCTGAAAGTCGCCCCGTCGCAGGTCATCGTTTCCCCGGGCGGCAAGTTCTCCTGCTACCTGACCATCCTCGCCACCTGCTCGCCTGGCGACGAGGTGATCATCCCCGCGCCGTATTGGGTCAGCTATCCCGAGATGGTAAAGCTCGCCGGGGCCAAGCCCGTCTTCGTGCTGGCCGACGACACGACCGGCTTCCGCCTCACGCCCGAACAACTTGAGGCCGCCATCACGCCGCGCACCCGGTTGCTCATTCTTAACTCACCCTCGAACCCGACCGGAGCGGTCTACACCAAGGCGCAACTTGAGGCCATCGTCGCCGTCGCGCTCAAGCACAACCTCTACATTCTCTCGGACGAGATTTACGAGCACCTCACCTACGACGGCGCGAAACACTTCAGCCCCGCGACCTTCAGCGCCGAGGCTGCGGCGCGTGTCATCATCGTATCCGGTTTCGCCAAGACCTATGCCATGACCGGTTGGCGTCTCGGCACCACCGTCGCCCCGGCGCCCGTCGCCAAGGCCATCGCCGAGCTCCAGAGCCAGATGACCAGCAACGCCACCACCTTCGCCCAATACGGCGCACTGGCCGCGCTGAAGGAGCGCGATAAAACCCAGGCTGCGCTCGCGCAGATGCTCGTCGCGTTCGACCGCCGCCGGAAGTTTCTCCATGCCGAGCTCAACAAGATTGACGGCATCCGCTGCCTGCTCGCCGAGGGTGCGTTTTATCTCTTCCCGAATATCTCCTCCTTCGGACTTAGCTCCGAGGATTTCTGCACCCGTTTGCTCGACCAGCAACGAGTCGCCGCCGTCCATGGTTCGGCCTTCGGTGCCGAGGGCTATCTGCGCCTCAGCTATGCGACGAGCGACGAGATCATCACCAAGGGTGTGACCCGTCTCGCCGCATTCTGCGCCACGCTACGGAAGTGAAGGCGACCCCTGGCGCTTTGACTTTAAAAGCGTGAAAACGTCTTTGAGTGAAACGCCTGAGGATGCTTCGAATTCCAGTGCGCCCCGCCTGCTCTGGGCGGATCGCAGTGAGAGCATGGCTGCGGCGTTGGTCCTGCTGCCTTTCGCGATAGTGTTTCTCGCGACGGCCGGCTTCGCAGCCGGCTTTGGCATGCAGGCGTGGTATGGGCCGGCTGCCGTTGGCGCGGTGCTGGTTTTTTTGTTTCACGGTGCCCGCGGCCAGACCGCAGAGGCCGTCCTGCGCGGTTCGACGCAGCTTGGATTCGTTGCCCTCTCACTTTGCCTGGGCGGGCTCTTGGGCGATTTATCCTTTGACTCGATTAACTACCATCAGGCATCCGGGGCGGAGTTAAGCCACGGTTGGAATCCTTGGACCGGACCATCGCCGGGCTTGTTTTGCACGGAAGGCACCTGGGTGAATCACTACCCCAAGGCGTCGTGGATCAACGCCGCCGCCGCCACCCTCGTTACCGGTCGTATTGATACAGGAAAATGGGTCAACTTCGTCCTCGCCGCGTCATCGGCCCTGGCTGTATTCGCTTTACTCTTACGCTCAACGCGCGCCTCGCGGAGCATGTCGGCAGTGCTGGCGCTCCTGGCCGCCGCGAATCCGGTCACGCTCTGTCAGCTCAACACGTTTTACGTGGACGGCACTCTCGGGGCCGCTCTGACGGTGTTTATTGCCGGGCTATGGATGATTGCCGTGCTGCGACTTCGCTCCGGATGGTGGCTGGCGGCCCCCGCGCTTGTTTTGATAATGAACCTGAAGCAGACGGGCATCGCCTATGCGGGGCTCTTGTGCGCGGCGGCGGTTGCCGCCCAGTATTGGAGCTCGGGCTGGCGCAAGGCGTTGACTCTCGGCACGGCGCTTTTTGCGCTCGGGATCGCAGGCGTGGGTTTCTTTGGTTACGCGCCGTATATGACGAATCTGCGGGCTGGTCTGCACATTTTTCACCCGGTGCTTGGTGAGAAAAAGATGAATGATTCCATAGGGGAGCGCATGACGCCTAATTTACCTTCGAATCGAGTCGGTGCGTTCTTCGTTTCGCACTTCGCCCGCTCCGATTATCCGGAACACGTTGCCCGGCCGGCGGTGTCGAAGTTTCCCTTCGCGATCAGCCTCGATGAGTGCACACCGTGGTATTCGCCGGATGTGAAAACCGGAGGCTTTGGACCTTGGTATGGCGCCTTGATGATCCTCTCCGCCGGCGGTGCCGTCGCTCTCGCGCTCAGCCGGCACAGAATCAGACTCGGCGTGGCGCTCATCGTGGGGACCGGCTTGGGCATGGGTATCTTTTGCCACGATCAGGCGTGGTGGGCGCGTTTCGTGCCACAGGCATGGTTGCTGGCCTGGATTGTCCCGGTGGTGGCGCTGGATCTGCCGGGCAGAGCCTGGGGTGTCTGGCGTGCGTGCGTCCTGTTTCTTGGCGTGGTGAACTGCGGGATCATCCTCGTGGTGGCGTCCGTAAGACAGAGCCGGTTTTCAGCCCAACTCGACCGTGTGCTCGCGCAGGCGGCCGAGGC
>JAIYBI010000398.1 GCA_027488595.1 Opitutaceae bacterium
ACATGCCTTGTCCGGTGTCCGTGACCTCGATTAAAACATAAGGACCGGCCGCGGCGTTCACTTTGAGCGGGAAGCCTTCGCTTCCGATCGAATGATTACCGACCCGGATAGTGAGCTTTCCGCCGCCGGGCATGGCGTCGCGGGCGTTCACCGCGAGATTAAGCAGGATTTGATGGACTTGAGTCGGCTGGCCGGGGACTAGCCAGAGCGCATCGGCCACCTTGATTTCGGTGAGGATGTTCCGAGGAAAGGTGTGCCGAATAATGCCGCCGAGTTCGTCAATCATCGGTCCCAGACGCATATTTACGCGCTCTCCATCCAGACCCCGGGTGAAAGCAAGAACCTGTCTTACCAGATCCGCGCCGCGTTTCGCGCTGTTGTCTATGACGTCCAGGATACGCCCCCTGCGGGGCTCGGTGCCGCCCTCGTTCCTCAACAGGTCTATGGACAGCATGATCGGCGCGAGCACGTTGTTCAAATCATGCGCGATGCCTCCGGCCATGGTGCCGATGCCGGCCAGCCGTTGGGCACGCAGATACTCCGCCTCGATCGTTTTTTGTGTGGTCAGATCCCTCATGCCGCCGACCACCCGGAGGGCCTTGCCGCCGTCATCGCGCAGGACGAAACCGCAGTCGTTGACCGAGGCGTAGGTGCCGTCTTTGCGCTTGAAGCGGTATTCGTCGCGCCAGGTCTCCGCGGTGGATGCCAGCGCCTGACTAAAACTCGTCGTGACACGCTGCGCATCCTCCGGATGCAGGCGATCAACCCATGAATCCATGGAATGGGAAACCTCCCCGGCATTATAGTTGAAAGTGCTGTAGAACCCGCCGCTCCACCACAGCGCGTTGGTGCGCACATCCAGATCCCAGACCACGTCGCTTACGGCGCAGGAGACCAGACGGAACCGTTCCTCGCTCTCGCGCAGGAGGGCGTCGCTTTTTTTGCGCAGAGAGATGTCGCGTATGTTGCACTGGATAATCCGCCGCTCGCCTTCCGGGTAGAGATTGCACACGCACTCGACGTCAATCTGGACGCCGTCGCTCCGCCGCAAAGGCAGGTCATCGTAGCGAACAAAACCGGAGTCGCGAAGTCCCTCAAACATCGCCTGGCTCTCGACGGCGTCCCGAAGCAGCCCGATTTCAAACATTTCCCTCCCGAGGATATCGTCGCGTGACCGGGCGATCAACTCAGCCAGATAGGGATTCACATCCACGATTTTTCGCGTTTCAGGATCTATGATGAGAATGCCGTCGCGCGCGGCCTCGAAGAGCCGGCGGTAGCGTAGCTCGGAAAGGATGATTTCGTCGGGAGGCATGAAGGCGCGCGATGGGAAGAATTTCAGGCTCGGTTCGCTGAAAGGATAGGGCGCGGCGTCCGGGGATGACATTAGGTGTCCACCCCAAATCGCGGAGAGCGGTTCAGGAAATTGCGTCCAGCACGGCGTCTATCGAAACGGTTGCGAAGCGGGTGGCGTAGTCGGATACCGCATACGGAATGATGAGTTCCCGCCCGTGCAGCATGGAGCCGCAGGAGTAAACGACGTTGGGCACGTAGCCTTCGCGTTCGTCCTCGGCCGGGGTGAGGAAGGGTTCGCGCAGGCGGCCCAGCACCTTGGTCGGATCGTTTAGATCGAGCAGGAAGGCTCCGATGCAATACTTGCGCATGGCGCCTACGCCGTGGCTGATCACTAGCCAACCGCGTTCGGTCTCGATGGGAGAGCCGCAGTTGCCGAGTTGGATGAATTCCCACTCGTAGGTTGGTTTCAGGATAAGCGTGGAGGTGCGCCAGAAGTGCAGGTCGCCTGAAAACATCACGTGGATGTTTTCGCCGTCCTGCCGTGAAAGCATCGCGTAACGGCCGCCGATCATGCGCGGGAAAAGCGCCATGCCTTTGTTGAGCACGGCGGCGCCGCCCAGGGTGATGAACTTGAAATCGAGGAAGTCCACGGTTTCGAGCAACTGCGGATTCGTCGTGCGGCCGTCGTAAGCGGTGTAGGTCGCGAAGTAGCTGCGCGTGCCGTCGTCGTGGTGGAAGAGCACAAAGCGCGCGTCCTCGATGCCGTTGCTCTGGCTGGGCGAACGAGGGAAAAGCACGCGCTCGGACATGCGCAGGTCGGGACCGAAGCGCACCTGATAGTTTGACAGCGCGAGGGTCAGCATCGCCTGGGCGGGGGCGGGGTGCCCGTTGGGTTCGATCACGCCGAGCTGGTTCTGCACAAACGCGATGCCTGCCTTCAACTCAGCGAGCGAAAAGTCGTCCTTCAATTGAGCGAGCGTGCGCCGGAAGAACTCCCCGACGAAGCCCAGCTCGGCAAGTTTTTGGATGAAGCGCGCCTTGGGGTAGAGGGCGTCGTCCATCATCTTGGGCTCGGACACAAAGCGGGTGGGGGCGTTGATGGTGATCGAATGGTCGGCGGCGACCACACCGGTGCGGAAGGTGATCGAGGAGACGTGGCCCTCGCCGGTGGCGCGCAGACTGAGCACGAAACGAGTCGCGCCCGGGGGCAGGTCCGCCTGGTCGGGGTGCGGCACGATGGAAGGGTTGAACAGCGCGGCGGCCTCGAGGGAGTATTCGTGGGTGAAATACGCGCCGATGATGAGGCGGCGCGATTCGGTGAGCTCCAAGTCGGTCACGAGATGCGGACGGACGAAATTGAAGCGCTCAAGGAACAGGTCCTTGGTCTTCTGGTGACGGCCGGAAAACTCCGCCATTACCTGAACAAGCAACCGCTCAATCTCGGCCTCGGGGAGAGCGAGCAGGCGGGCGATAATTTTTACGATCCGCTGATCGCTATCCGGTGTGAAAGGCCGGATCAGCACCCGGCTGCGGTCGGGGTTTATAAAGATCGAAGTGCGGGTGACGGCGGGAGTGGACATGGTAATGAGGAGCTAGGGAGCGATGGACGTCCTTGCCGGCACCGATAGATCGCCGGTTTCGTGGCGTATGAAGTGCAATTCGGCCAGGGCGGTCTGGAAGGCGAGGGACGACTCGGCCCCTTGGTTTTCGTTCACACGATCTGCGTGCAGGGCGTCGTGACAGCCTCCTGTCCTCGCGTCGTAGAGCATGATCCCAAGGTCATTCCGGCCGAGGAACCACTCGAAGACACTGTGGGCGCGCTCCAGCCAGAAGAACTCGCCGGTGGTGCGAAAGGCGTCAATGCATGCGGAGACGGTGGCCTGGACCTCGATGGGCTGCTGGTCGAAGCGGGCGCGGGTGCCGTTGCGGTGGCAAAACCCATCGCAGCCGATCGGTTGAAAGAATCCGCCCGGAGCGGTCTGAAGCCGGAGCAACCAGCGCAACGCGTCGAGCCCCGCCGCAAGCACCGCCGGTTGCTGCATGGCATGGCCGGAGATGATCATCGCGTGGGGCAGGCGCGCGTTGTCATAGGTGGCATCGTCCGCCAGCCAGTGCCAGTCGTCACGGCTGTGCGCCTCGAAGCGCTTGAGCAGCCGGTCGGCCAGCAAGGCACGGGTCTCGATGGTATGGTGATCTCCCGGCTGCCTGCGCAGGTAGGCATGGATGCCGAGCAACACGAAGGCCCAGGTGCGTGGATGCGTGAGATCGGCGGCAACCGAAAGTCCGTCGAGGAACAGCTGGCCTGCGAGCAGGCGACGACCGCGGTCGCGGGAATGGCCGGCGCAAAGGCCGAGCGCCCAGAGCGCGCGACCGTGCGCATCTTCCGAGCCGGGTTCACCGTCCCAGCGGCGGTCGTAGCCCATGAAGTTGCGGAAGCGCCGGCAGGCAGGGTCCAAGGCATGGGCGAGGAACGCGAGGTAGCGGTTGGCTAGACCATCGGCAGCGGGAAAGTTTTCGCCCAGGTCTTCCCAGAGCAGCGTCAGGATGAGGGCGCGGGCGTTGTCGTCGGTGCAATAACCGTGGGTGTAGTTGGGCACCGAGAAGCGCGCGTGCTGCAACATGCCGGTGGAGTCGCTGAGCCGGATAACGTGGTCGGGCGACATCTTCGGAAGTCGCATCGGCTCCTGCGCAAGAGTTCGCACGAGCAGGGAGCGAACCCGCTTCGCGGCGAACAGGACACGGGCGCGCAGCAGGCTGGTTAAGTAGGCGCCGGCGGCCTCGCTCCAGATCATCGTGCGACCGCATTCGTGGGCCCGGAGCCGCATGGCGTCGCGCCTCGGTCTGTCGCGCAACAAGTCGCGCACGGCGTTCGCGATGGCGCCGGCGTCACCGAAGGGGACCAGCACGCCGCGCCCATCCGCGAGCAACTCGGCGGCGTGCCAATAAGGGGTGGAGATGACGGCCTTGCCCGCGCCGAAGGCGTAAGCGAGCGCGCCGGAGACGATCTGTTGTTCGTAAAGGTAGGGCGTGATGTAGATATCAGATGCGCCGATGAAGTCCTTCAACTCAGGCAGGTCCACGTAGCGGCTGTAGAAAATGACGTGTCCCTCGACACCGAGTTTTTTGGTGAGGCGTTCGAGGCCCAGCCGGTAGGCTTCGCCGTGTTCGCGAACCAGATTTGGATGCGTAGCGCCAAGCACGAGGTAAACGACGTTGGGGAACTCCGCGATAACGGCAGGCAGGGCGTTGAGCACGTTTTCGATGCCCTTGTTGGGCGAGAGCAGCCCGAAGGTCAGGAGCACGTCCCGGCCCTCGACCGAGAACAGCTCCTTGCAGCGGTCCGGTTCTTCAAAAGGCACATCGTGGATACCGTGCGGGATGAGGTCGATTTTGTCGGCCGGCGTATCGTAAATCTCGCGCAGGAAACGACGGCCGCGCTCGGTCATGACCACAACCCGCGCGGATATCTTGATCAAGGCCTCCATCACCCGGCGTTGATCGGGACTCGGATCGCGCAGGATGGTGTGCAGCGTCGTGACGACTGGCATTTTCAGAGCACGAAGCAACACGAGCAGGTGGGCGCCGGCGCTGCCGCCGTAGATGCCGAACTCGTGCTGCACACTAACGACATCCACATCGCTGCGGTTCAGAAAATCTGCCGCGCGCTCGTAGCTGGTCACGTCTTGCTCGGCGATCTCCAGCACGACCTCGGGCGGGTAGGCATAGGACTCCGCGCCGTCGCTCATGGCGATGACGGGGCAGGAGCCATCACCGGAGCTGGCGATCAGGGCCGCGCGCAGATCCTGCGTAAAAGTGGCGATGCCGCATTTGCGCGGCGGGTAGCTGCCGATGAACGCGACCTTGACGCCGGGCCGGGGTGGTGGTGACGGCATTGGCCGGGGCATTTCGTCTTGGATGAAACCGGGCGCTGCCGGAGGTGAAAAAGCGGCGCACATGGTGGGAACGGCGGTCACTCGACGACGGGGACGGAACGTCGGCGGCGGAAAGCGGCATAGGCCGCAGGTCCCCAACGCAGCGCGAGGCCGAGAATTTTTAATCGAGGGAACAGTGCCCGCTGCACAACCAACCCCAGCGGGACGGCGGCGAAAGGGGCCAGGGGGGCGCAGCGGTAGAAGAATGCCCGCACCCGATCAAGCCAGGCCAGCGGTTGCGTGGCTCTCGCGACGGTGGCGGCGTAATCAATGCGCTGGGTCGCGATGCGGACCCGCAGGGCGATTTTGTGAACGGCCAGCCGGTTTAACTCGGATTGCGGATACATGCGCGGTCGGTTTCGAGCTCGGACAAGGTATCGGCGAAAGGCTTGGGCTGCCGCGCGATGAAACGGCGGAAGAAGATGATCAAGGCGAGCAGCGCGACCGTGTAGGCGATGGTGAGCCCGATGAGCACGCCGAGCCGGGCGGTCTCCCAAAACAGATAGACGAGGCTGAGGCTGGCGAATGTGATCGCCATGACGCCGGTGAACACCGCCGCGCTGATCCACACGAAGGTCTGGATCAGGCGGAATTTCTCCTCCTGCAGTTCGAGTGAGAACAACTCGACGCGGGTTTTGACGCCGGCGAGCAGGCCGTCGCCCAGTTTGCCGAGCGCGGCAACGAAACCGGGCGATACGGGTGGCGCAGAGTCCATGGGCGGAGGGAGGTTATTCTAATTCGCGTTCAGGATTAGCCGTAGCGCAGACTTCCAGTCTGCTCAGATGCAGGCTGGAAGCCTGCGCTACCGCGGACCGGGATTTGGCCAAACTCTGAAGCGAACTGGAGTTATCGGTTACGGCGACCGAGGAGCACGCCGACCAGCAGGCCGGCGCCGGCGGCGATGGCGAGGGATTGGTAGGGATTGGAGCGGATGGCCTGGTCGGTGCATTTCGCGCCGGCGACGACGCGCTCTTTTGCGACGCCGCAGAGGTGTGAAACGCGCTCCTGGGCGGCGTCGAAGCGGGCGCGCAGGGCGGTGACGGCGTCGGCGGTGTGCTCGGTGATGGAGTCGCCCATCATTTTTTCGGCTTCGGCGACGAGATTGTGCAGGTCGTTGAGGAGTTCTTTGGGCGACTGGGCGACGGAATCGGATGTTTTCATAGTATGGACAATGGATGCAGACAGAGGATGGGCTGGCTCAGGCTTTCCGTCCGCGCAGGAGCGAGGCGATGAAGAGCACGAGGAAGATGATGAAGAGGACCTTCGCGATGGAGGCGGCGGTGCCGGCGATGACGCCGAAGCCGAGGATGCCGGCGATCAGTGCGATGATGAGAAACGTGATGGCGTAATTGAGCATGGGAGCGTGCGGGTTAGGGTTTGTTTGAGCTGCGGAAGAGCCCGGAGGCACCCACGATGGCGGCGACGATGCCGCCGATGAGCAGCCACATCGTCTTGTCCGTCGGCGAGCCGGTGAAGAAACGGGAGACGCCGGAGCCGACCGAATCGGAGGCCTGCATTCCGTAAACGATGAGCACGAGGCCGCCGACCAGAAGGGCGAGGGAGATGGCTTTGTTCATGGCGGGAAGCACCAGACGCCGGGGCGCCTGGTGCGGTGCGGATTTTACTTGGATGAAGCGGAGAGCGAGACGCCGAGGGCTTTGAAGTCGGCTTCGAGTTCGCTCATGGATTCGCGCAGTGGCGTGACGTTGCTTTGCGCCTTGTTGGCGGTGCTCTTGATCGAGGCGACTCCGGCCACGGTGAGGTCGGTGGCTAGGGAAGTGCGGATGTCCTTGAGGTCGGACAGAAACGGCTGGAAGGTCGCCTTGGTTTTCGCGTAGCTGACGCGCACCTTGTCGAAGCGTGCGGCGACCGCGCTCTTGCGCTCGGCGCTGCGGCTGCGGATGTCCTCGTTCTGAATCTTGGCCAGCTCGGCGTCCCAATTGCGGAAGTAATCGGCGCCCTGGGCCTGCATGGCGGCGTTTTGTTTGTTCACATCTTCAGAGAGTGATTCCAGTTTGCCGAGCGCGGTGTCGAACTTCGCGAACTGCGGTTTGATGTCCGCCTCGGGGTTGTTCACCATGCTCGATAAGGCAAAGAGCACGGCGTCAATTTGACCGTTGCCCTTGTGGATCTCGCGAGCGGTTTTCTCGATGGAGGCGGTCGTGTGGCCGGCTTTTTCATAGCCGGTGGAGGCGCAACCGCTCATGGCGAGCACGAGGACGGCGATGGAGGCTGACAGGTAGGATTTTGTTTTCATATTTTTAGACTAGGTTGACGGAAATTAAGTTGGGGCGTTTCAAGAAGACTCGGCTTCCTCGGTTTCCAGCTGGGCGCGAAGCATCCAGGCGGCCTTCTCGTGCTTCTCCATCAAGCCGGTGAGGAAATCGGCGGTGCCGGCGTCCTTGTAGTGGACGGTGCAGGCCTCGCTGTCGCGGCGGAGTTGGACGATCATCTCCTCGTGCAGGGCAAGTAGCTCGGAGAGCATGCCGCTGGCGGGTAGTCCGGTGCCAGGCTCTGCGGAAAGGCGGGCGGCGGCGGTGAGTTCGGCCCAGTTTCCGCGCGCTCCGATACCGATGGCGCGGGCGCGCTCGGCGATTTGGTCAATCCAATCGGCGAGGAGCGTGTAGTGGGCCTCGAACTGGGCGTGGAGACTGAGAAATTCAGATCCGGTGACGTTCCAGTGGTAGTCGCGGGTGGTGGCGTAGAGGACGGACTCGTCGGCGAGTAAAAGATTGAGCATCTGGCCGACTTCAAGTCGGGCTTCATCGGTTAATCCAAGGGTGGCTTTCATGCGAAACGGAGAGGGGACGCGGACGGAGGGAGAGAAGGAAAACGGTGCGCACCCGCCGGTGAGGCGGGCGCGCCGTTGGGAATTAGGAACGGGCGGGCGGTTACTGTTTAACCGTCATGCTGTTGTTGACCGAGACGACGCCGCGGACATCGCTCGCGAGTTTGGTGACGAGGGATTTCTCGGCCTCGGAAGCGGCTTCACCAGTAATGACGATTACGCCGTCGGTGGTCTTGACTTGGGTCTTCAACGCGCTGGTGCCCTTGTGGCTGAGCAGAGCGAATTTTACCTGAGTGGTGATGGAGGCGTCGTCGATCTTCTCGCCGACCGTCGCGGGTGCGGCCGGTTTTTCGAGGACGACGATGTCGTTGTTCACCGACTTAACGCCTTCAATTTCTTTCACGTAGACTTCGGTGAGTTCCTTTTGTGCGATGTTATCGGCGGTGCCGGTGAGGTTCACCACGCCATCTGTCACCGAAACTTTGGTGGAGGTGGCGCTGACGTTGCCTTTCACGAGGAGACGGCCGCGGATTTTGAAGGCGATCCAGGCGTCGGACTTTTCCGGATGGGTGCCGGCGACGACGATGTCGTTCTTCACGGCCTTTACGCCGGGGAGGTTTTCTACGGTGTCGGCGGCGAGCGCCTTGTCGTCCTTGTCCTGGACGGTCCCGGTGAGGGTGACGATGCCATCGCTGGCTTTCACCTTCACATTGTCGTCGAGGACGGTGCGGTAGTTGTAGGAAGACTTGGCGGCGTCCTCGATTTTGCGGTCGGTATCGGAAGAGGCGAACAGCGCGATAGGGCTGGCGAGGAGGATAAGCAGAGCAGACAGATTTTGTGTTTTCATAGGCTAAGATGAGCAGGATATAGAATCAACGAAGTGCGGACGATGGGGCTTAACCCTACTTCCGCACCAGGCGTTGTAATGAAGGAATGAATACGAGGCGTCAGAAGCTGAACGAGACGCCGGCGCTCCACTCGCCGATGACGCGGGTGGTGTCGCCGGTCTGCACCGCGTAGTCGGCGTAGATGCTGGTGCGAGGTCCCACCGCGAGATCGAAGCCGGCGCTGAGACGGGCGCTGTCGAGCTCGGGTTTGCGGGTGGTGATGGCGTAGTCCACGGAGTCGAAAGTGGACCGGATGGTGCGGGCATCGTTGGCGAATTCGTGCAGCCAGGCGGCGCGGACGTGCGGGCTGAAAACAAGCTCGCCGAAGTTCAGGTTCAACGCGGCCTGCAAACCGGCTTGTGATTTGAGCGAGTCGGCGGACTGGCTGTGAACGCTGTTGTTGTTGATGCCAGCGCCGCTCTCGTTGAAGCCGCTCGTCTTCCAGCTGCTGGCCTGGGCGCCGATGAAGGGCGAGAGGGCGAGGGGACCGGCGGTGAAGCGGCGGCCGGCGGAGATATCCGCGAGCCACTGGTTGCCGTGGGTGCGGGACGTGGCGACGGCGGAGGTGCCGGGGAAGTTTATCAGACGCGTGGCCTTGTAGTCGTCAAAACTGTAGGCGATGGCGGCGTTGGCGAACCACGGACCATCGTTCCAGACGGCGCGCAAGCCCGGCATGTGGCCCAAAACCTTGGTGTGGCTGCCAGGAGTGCCGAGGTCGGCGTTGGTCTCGCTGTATTCGAAGAACGCGCCGACGGCGAAGTGATCGTTGATGCGGTAGTCGCCACCGACGAGGCCGCTGTCCGTGCTGTAATGGGTTGTGCCCACGTCGAGGTCGCCGCTGGAGCGGCTGCGGCTCTGGCCGACCTCGAAGTAGTAGTTGTCGCGACCGGCGGGTGCGACCTCGCGACGGGCGAGACGTTCGCCGAGGGAGGTGGTGCGGGCGAAGGCGGCGTCGGACCAGACCTCGTAGCCCTGGGGGGAGAGGGCGTTGAGGGCGGCAGGGAGCTGGCTGGCGAGCGGCACCAGGTTGAGGGCGTCGGTCAATCCGGGGCTGAGCAGCGCGGCGTCGGCGATGGCGGTCTGATTGGGTGTCATCGCGAAGGTGGAGAAGGGAACCTGGACGAAGGAAACCGTCACTGCGTTGGCGGAGTAATTCACGGTCGAGATCAAGGCGGCGCTGCCGGTGACCGGGGTAAATGTTCCGCTCACGCCGCCGCCGGCGGTGAGGATGTCGAAGGTCTTCCCGGCGGGGTTATAGGAACCGAGCACATCAATCTGCAAGGTGCCGGCGAGGGAGGCGGTGCCGGTGACCACGAGCTGGTCGAAGCTGGTGAGCGAGGCGAACTCGATGAGAAAGGTGCCGGTGGGGAGCTGGCTGAAATTGCCGACCACGGTGACCAGGCCGGGTGAATTGCCCGGGCTCAGGGTGCCGTTGTTGACGACGTTACCGTTTACGGTGGCATTGCCGCCGAAGAGCGTGCCGCTGGCGATGTTCAAGGAGCCGATGCCGGAGTTACTGTAGAGCGAGCCGGCCTCGAGCTCGATGGCGGTGGTGGTGGAGCGGGTGAGCGTGAGCGTCCCCGTGCCTTGTTTACGGAAGATGCCGCTGCCGGTGAGATTGCCGCTGTAGGTGCCGCTGGTGGCATCGTTCAGAACCAATTCGCCGCCCGTGGCGATGGTGACGGTTTGATCGGCGGGCAGGTGGGTCAGCGAGGAACTCACGATGCCGCCGTTGATGAGGGTGCCGCCGGTGTAGGTATTGTTGCCGGTGAGGGAGGTGGTGCCGGAAGTGTTGGTGAAAACGACGCCGGGACCGGCGAGGCTGGCGCTCACGTTACCGCCGGTGGACGTGTAGGAAGTGCCGGTGAGGGTGCCGTTGCGGATGGTGCCGCCGCCGAGGACGACTGCGCCGGCGGTGCGGTTGCCCGCGCCGAGGTCGAGCGTGCCGCCGTTGACGGTAAGAGCTCCGTTTGCAGTGCCGAAGGTGCCGTTGCCGGACGTGGTGAGAGTGCCGGCGGTGACGGTGGTGCCGCCGCTGTGGAGGTTGTTACCGGTCAAGGTCAAGGCACCCGCGCCCAGTTTCTCAACCGAACCCGCGCCGGAGGTGGCTCCGCTGAAGGTGCCATCTGCAGGCTCGCTAAAATGCAAGGAGGCCCCGTCCGCGATCGCCACGGCCTGCGCGGCAGGAAGGCTGGCGCTGGAAGCGGTGACGACGCCGCCGTTGATGACGGTGCCGCCGGTGTAGGTGTTGGAGCCGCTGAGCGTGGTATTGCCGGATGTATTGGTAAATACGATACCGGGACCGCCGAGGATGGCGCTCACGTTGCCGCCGGTGGAAGTGTAGGACGAGCCGTTAAGCGTGCCGTTGCTGATGGTGCCGTTATTGAGGGTGACCGCTCCGACCGTCTGGCTGGTGTTGCCGAGGTCGAGAGTTGCGGTGTTGACCGCGAGAGGACCGGTGGGAGAGCCGAGCTTGCCGGCCCCGGAGAGGATGAGCGAGCCGGCGTTCACGTTGGTGCCGCCATCGTAGGTGTTGCCGGCGGTGACGGTGAGCGAGCCGTTGCCCTGCTTGGTGACTGAACCGGCGCCGGAGACGAGGCCGCCGAACGTGCCCGTTGCGGCCTGGTCCAAGACCAGTGAACTCGCATTTGTCATCGTGACGCCGTTATTCACCGGCAAGGAGGCGGAGTTTGCGACCAAGGTGCCGCCATTGAGCAGGGTGGCACCGGTGTAGGTGTTGTTGCCCGTGAGGGTGAGGGTGCCGGTGTTTTGCTTGGTGACGGAGCCGTTGCCGGAGATGGCGCCACCGAAGGTGCCGTTGGAGGACTGGTTGAAAACGATTACGCCGGCGGTGCCGGTGCCGTTGCTGTCAATCAGGCTGACGTTGCCGTTGAGCGGCAGGGTGGCGCTTGAAGCGGTGAGGGAACCGGCGTCCACTATGGTGCCGCCGGTGTAGGAGTTGTTGCCGGTGAGGGTGGCGATGGTTTTGAAAACCGTGAGCGTGGCGGGCGGGGCGAGCGCGGTGTCGGCGCTGGTGCCGTCAACGGAGACGCCGGCCGTATTGTAGAGCGTGCCGGGCTTAAGGACGACGCGGGTTTCGCCGGGAGGAAGCGGGTCGACGCCCTGGGTGTAGGTGCCGTCGGCGCTGAGGAGCACATAGCCGGAGGAGACAATCACGCCTCCATCGAGCGCGAGACCGCCGGCGAGATCGCCGTTACCGGGAGCGCCGAGCTTGTTCATGGTGGCGCTGCCGTCGAAGGACACAATGGCTCCTGCGAGGGCACGACCGCTGCCGGAACCGGCGGCGGGCACGGTGGTGCCGAAGGTGATGTTGGTGCCGGCGATGTAGTTGCCGGCGATTACGTTGGTGGCGCCGAACGTGATGGCGGTGCCGGCGTTCCAGAACAGACCGTTATCCTTGCCGCCGTTGGTGCCGAGATTGATGAACTGGATCTGGGAGCCGGCGGCGGTGGTGAGCGAGGTGCCGATGTTGAATACCCAGACGACGTTGTTTTTACCCTGAGCGTCGAGGGTGAGAATCTTGGTGCCGGCGAGCGTGATCTGGGCGGCGACATCGAACTTATAAACACCGGGAGCGAGCGTCATACCGCCGAGATCCTGACCGCTCAGGATATTGGCGGGGATGACCGGCATGGCACTGAGCGCGTTTCGGGCGACGCCGAGATCGATCATCGCCTGGTTGACGATGGCGCCTCCGAGAATCGCGCTGCCGTTGACGATCGTGGCCGGCGGGAAGCCCGAGATGGAAAGAGGAGAGCCGACGTTGCCGTTGGAGAACACATCCGGGCCCGCGCCGGCGACGGTGACGGCGGTGCCGCCGAGCAGGACAAAATTGTCGGCCGTGAGCAGGATGGACTGGGCCGAAGCGTTCATGGCGCTCAGCAAGAGCGCGGCAGAGGTGGCGAAAGCAGTAGCGAGGCGTTGTTGTTTGGTATTCATACGACTCATAAAATAGGCTGTTTTTTATTACGGGAATATAGGGTGAAACCCGAATGCCTGCTCTTCGTGCGGCGTCGCCAGGCGGCCAGAGCGAGGATGGCGCTCGCCGAGATCAGAGTCGTCGTCGCAGGCTCGGGAATCGGGACGACCAGCCCGCCGGAATCGAACATCAGGCCGCCGGTGAGGTCGCCCAGTGATAGGTCGGGACCATCCGTGGTGTTGATGAAGTTAACATCGAGCGAAATGGCACCGGTTTTGGCGAGGATGCGGTTGGCTCCGCCACTGAGGTTGCCGATCGTCATGCTGGTGCCGACGATGTAATTACCTGCGATCGTGTTGGTGGCACCGATGGTGGCGGCCGAGCCGATGTTCCAGAAGAGGCCCGCGTCGGAGCCGCCGTTGGAGCCCAGATTGATAAAGGAAACGGACGAGGCGGCGGCGGTGGTGAGGGTGGTGCCGATTTGGAAAACCCAGTAGGGGTTGTTCTGGCCTTGAGCGTCGAGAATCAAGGCACCCGTCTGTGCGGCGGCAGCGTTGAAGCGGTAAACGCCCGGCAGGAGGGTGCGACCGCCCAGGTCCAGCCCGGTGAGGTCGGTGTTAAAGCTCATGGCGGCGAGGCCGGCGCTGGCTAAGTGGAGATCGAGTTGCGCCTGCTCGGTCTGCGGGCTGGTGAGGATCAGTGAGCCGCCGATGATGAGTGCAGGTGGAAAGCCCGTGATTGCCGTGGTGGCGGTGGGCCAGAGACCGACGTCGCCGTTTCTGATTTCGGTGCCCGCCGTTGCAGTCCCGGTGATGGCGGTGGCTGCGAGCAGGGCGAAGTCGCCGGACGAGCGCAGAATAGACTGTGCCGAAACGGTGCTGGAGAGAAGGAGAAGCGAGCCGAACAACGCGGCGGATAGATGGAGTGAGTTTTTCATAGCGCCGGTGATCCTACACTCCACGTGTCACGACTCGCTATGGGCTCTCGACCTACTTGTTTCTGGTAGAAGCCCCGGATCCGTCACCTGTTTCGGACACCACTCCCTCAAAGCCAGAGAGGGAATTCCAAACGTTTGGCCCGCACTATCAATTCAGGGCACTTCCGCGCACTTTGACCACGGCGTCCTGGGTGCGTTGCCAGGCCAGACCGGCGAGATCCATGTTTTCATCCCAGTCGTGCACGTCTGCGGCGTTCATCTTCGAGCCGGCCTTGGCGAAATTTTCACGCGCGGCCCTCAGCTCCTTGATCACCGGATTCGGGATGAGATTCCCTAGGACCCTGCGAAGGCGCGAGCGTTTGGCGTTCAGATCGGCGATCTGTTTGTCCACGGCAGCCAGCACGAAGGGGAAGCCACCGTAGAACTGGAGCCGCTGGTCGTAGGTGAGGACTTCGAGCACCTGCCAGTTCGCGGGAGCCAACGGGTCGGGAGCGGAAAGCTCGTTGCTGACGGGCTGCGCGCCAGGTGCAGGTGCGATCTCAACGCTCGAACGTTCGTAGAAATCCGGGTTTTTGGCGGACGGGGGACGGCCGCTCGCGCAGCCGGAGGCGACGGAGAGAGCGCCGCCGACGGCTGAGAGAGTGAGAATGCGGATGATGTTTTTTTGCATGACCTGATTTTGGTGAAAAGAATCCGATGTGAAGACTATCACTCCGGTTTCTGTTCAAGAATGGGGTCTATCCCGCCGGTGAACCGGTAGGGAAAGACCGTATCGTAGTGGGGTTATTACTACGCTAGGATGATGGCCTAAAACCTATGAATCTCGGCACAATCCTCCTTGTTCTGCTCGTCCTCCTTTTGATCGGCGCGTTGCCCACCTGGCCGCACAGCCAGAGCTGGGGCTACTATCCCAGCGGCGGGCTGGGGTTTCTGGTGCTCATCCTCATCATCTTGGTGCTCACCAAGCGGATTTGAACCGGTGGGCCGCCGGCGTGCCGCTGTGCTTCTTGGGAATTCGCCACTCCGACGCGGCGCGCCCAGCGGTCACGCCCTGCCTCGGCGGCTTCGTTTTTTGAACTACGCTAGACGGTGGGGGACGGCTCAGGCGGGAAGGGGATGCGTATTACGATTTTTGTGCCGGCGCGGGGGGCGGTCTGGAGCAGGAAGGTGCCGCCGACGTGCTTTGCCCGTTCGCGCATGCCGAGCAGGCCGAGGTCAATAATGCCGCGCCGACCGAGCGAGCGCGGCTCGTGGTCGAAGCCGACGCCGTCGTCCTGAATGCTCAGGCGGATGCCACTGGTGGAGCCACTCAGGCGGACAGTCACGTGACTGGCGCGGGCGTGGCGCTCTACGTTCTGGAGGGCGGCGAGGAGGATCCGGTAGAGCACGAGCTCGGCCTCGACGGAGAGGCGGGCACCAAGCGGCCCGCAGGTCAGGCGGTGGGGAATGCCGCTGCGGCGGGAAAACTCTTTGCAGGCGGCCTCCAGCGCGGCGGCGAGCCCCAGGTGCTCCAGCACACCGGGCCGCAGGTTGCGGGAAATACGCTCCACATCGGTGCTGGTCCGACTGATCAGCTCGCGCAGTTCCGTCGCTGCCGCCTGCGAGGGGCCGGCGGGCCCGGCCAGGCTTTCCGCGAGGGTTTGGCTGCGATAGAGCACGGCGCAGAGCGTCTGGGTGATGTTATCGTGCAGGTCGAGAGCGACACTCCCGCGCTCGGCTTCCTGAAGTTGGGTGAGGTGGTTGGCCAGGGCACGCAAACGCTCCTCGTTGCGCCGCGCCTCCGTCATGTCTGTCACCACCATGCCGAGGGTAACAAGGGCGGAGCCCGGCTCGACGAGGCGATGGATCGAGATCTGCGCCGGGACAGTGGCGGCGTTGGCTGGGATCAGTTCGACTTGGATTTTACGCCCGGCCTGCACCTTTCGTTTCAGGAGGGTGCGCAAGGCGGAAAAATCGGCGGCGGAGAGGAAGCGGAGGAACGAGGTGCCGGTGACCTGCTCCAGCGGGGTGTTGACCAGACGGGCGAAGCACTGGTTGGCGTAAAGAATCGTGTAGTCCGAGGCGAGGGTGAGCGCGCCCTCGTTCATGGTCTCGATAAGCAGGCGGTAGGTGTGCACGGCCCCGTTGAGGGTGAAGATTTGCGACCCTTGTTTACCCGTTACGAGGACGGTATCCACCTCGCCGTTACGGATGGCGCGCAGGGTTTGCTCCGTCTCGGAAACACGGGCGCGAAGGGCCACGAGTTCGCGGGCCGGTGTGACGCGGGCGGCAGGTGCTTTTCGCTTCGAGCTCACGCAACCGCCTTGGAGCCTTCGGCAATATCCAGCTCGGCGAGCAGATCGTGCAGGACGGCGAGGTTTCCGATGTAGCGGCGGACGGGGCGGGGAATGTCTTTGATGAGCGTGGGCGTCGCGACGATCTGGTGGAGGCGGGCGAGTTCAGGCTGCTGGTAAATGTCCACCACGACCAGATCGCAGCGACCGGCCAACTCGTTTGCGCAGAGGTTTCGGATACGCATGACGGCGTGACGCGAGCGGGTGGTTGCGCCTGCCACGTAGAGCCGGAGGCGAATTTTTTTTTTTTTTTTTTTCGTGACCTAGAGGGCGGCGGATTTTTTTGATCGTGGTTCTTGCGGCGAGGCTTTCAGTATCCGTG
>JAIYBI010000413.1 GCA_027488595.1 Opitutaceae bacterium
AGGCTACCATCCGCGTGCAAGATATCGTCACGGCGGAATTCAGTGTTAATCGAACCAGCCTACGCGCACCTGCGGAGGTAAAATTCACGCCTCGCCATAATGTCGGTATCGTTGCCCGCGAATGGAGTTTCGGTGATGGCCGTATCTCAGCCGATGAAGCGCCTGCTTATATTTACACCGCGCCCGGCGAGTATAGACCTAAGATAACCGTGCGGGATGTCGCGGGTAGGGAGCATTCCTATCAACTCCTTCAGCCTATTGTTATCATGGCCCCGCGCCCTTGGTGGTTTCCGTGGCTCATCGCCTTAGGCGCTCTTTTGGTGCTCCTTGCTGGAGGGGTGATCGTCACGTGGGATAGGCAGCGGTTACTCGACCTTGACGGCCGACTGGAGTGGCAGTTTTGCGGCAATCGCGGTCGTGCGGAGATGACCGGCACTCAGTTGGATCTTGGTTTGCTCAGAATCCCCGGTTGGAAGCCCAAGGGCACCTACACATTGATTCGCCGAAAAGGCACCGGCCTACAGCTCCTGCGGGACGGTGCTACTGATCAAGCGATCGAAGAAGACATCAGTCTCGAAGTGGAAGGTGTGCGTCTGCGGCTGGTGCCGTGAACCACTCAAAAACGAAAACACCAACACTACACCGCCATGAAACCCCGCAAAGCTAAACGTGCTATATCTCAACTCGAAAGATTTCGTTCCCGCACGCTCGAATGCTACAACTCCAGCTTGCCGACCCGAGGCTGTAGAAAGTGCGTTATAATTGTCTGCTGCTCTACCTCCGGAGGCACTGGAGCGGGGGTTCTTCCGAAACGCGGACAGCAGTCTTGAAACCAATCTATGCGCACGGCTTTCGCCGTGCGCCACTCCCATAAAACTCAACTCACACGCCCATGAAATCCAAACTAAGCTACGAAACGCTCAGCTCCTTAACTGCCCGTATGTATGACTCCGTCAAGACGGGTGATTTCCTCCCGTCAGGAATTGTTGTTATTGGCGGCACCGGCAACCGCATCGCCCGTCATCTCAAGGCCCGTCTCCAGTCCAGCGGTGCAAATGGAATTCCTATTATTGCGATAGATAGCGACACCAGGGAAAATGAAAAATATCACGAGCTACCACAGCTCGACTCTAACGAGTTAATCGTTCTTCAGCCCGAAGTCGCAGGCCAAACCCTCGCCAAAGCGCAAGCCCGAGATCCCTTGCAGGCCCACGTATTAGAATATATTCCGGATGAAATCGACGGCGAAACTGGTATCCTCTCAACCATCAAGGTTAAGATACCCACGGGGAACGGTGCAGGTCAATTTCGCAGAGCCGGCAAGCTTCTCCACAATTCCAACGTCGGTTCGGCCGGTGCTGGCATCCTTGCCAAGTTCGTTCAGTTCCGCGCCGTCCTGATTGGCGTGTTAAGTAAACAAGCGAAGTTGCACACCGGTGTTCGTTTCAAAAACCGCACGATTATCTACGTTATATGCTCAATCAGTGGCGGACAGGGCGGCGGCGCGGTTAACGAAACGCTCGCCTTGCTGCGTCTCGTTTTCCCCGAGGTAACACATGAGATTGTGCTCATCGTTGTCCTCCCTGGCGAGGCGTTGGATCGAGAGCTGAAAAACCGCGACGAGATTCCGGTGACTCGTGCCAATGCCATCGGCACCCTCACCGAAATCCAAGGCATCCGCACTGACAAGGTCACGCCGATAACATTTCGTTTCGACCATGAACACGAGGTTGTGATTCGCGACGGTGCCGCTTATGCGAATTCCGTCTATTTGGTGGACACCACCACCGCCGCAGGCAATCCGGTGGGGAACTACATGTCGCTCTGCCGAGCGGTGGCTCATTTCCTTTACGCTTTTATTGGCACGGGCATGGGAGCGGCCGAAGCCTCGGCAGCTATCAATGTTCTCGATGCGAAGACGGTGGACGGTCAGCCGTTTCTGTATTGCGCACTCGGGGTGAGCTACGCCGAATTCCCGGCCCACCTTCTGCGCCGGTTCACGGTGTTGCGTTCAACTAGCCGTTGGGCGCAGCAGTGGATGACCGCGAACGCCGAGAGTGCCGGCACGAAGATCGCGGAGGCGATTCTCATCGAACTCGGATTTACGGCCCCCGACTCGTGGCGTGAAACTTTTCACCGTCTCCTAAAGGTTCAAGATTACACGATTCTGGGCACACTCCGGGAAAAACTCCTAAGTTGGGGCTGCTTCGACGATCAGTTCTTCGCGGAGGCGCAGAAACACCATCGGCGAGTCCACGACGACGTGAGTGATCACCGAGATCAGCTCCCGCTGATCGCGAGCGAGGCCCAGCGACTGCGCATTGAGGCACTTGATCAGCGTTTTTCTAGTCTATATCGAGAGAGCTTAGGCAACACGCTCGCCGCCTTCGCCGAGATCGTTCGCTGCTTAGGCCTGCTGAAAAGCGCGTTGACGCATGAATCCGAGACTAACGCGCGCAGTCGCACGACCGTCGAGGCTAGTCTTGCCAATTTGGAGAGCACGATCCGGCGGAAACATTTGCCGGCGCCGTTCTCCGATAAGCCCGAGCGGAGTCGCTACCTCGTGGCGTTGAAGCAGCGGGCCGATCTTGATGTCGCCGAGGCTACCCTCGCCGCTCGTCTCGTTATCGTGCAGGCCGTCGAGGAACGGGCAGGTGCGCTCCTTCGCCAAGTGCAATCCCTCCACTCCGAGCTAGGCCGTGAACGAGATAAGATCGCCGGCGAGTGCCAGCGCCTCGAAAACACCACCGGCCCCGATGAGTTCGGCACCTGGGTAATCTCAGCTAGCGACTTTCCGTCCTGGGCCGCCAAAGTCACCGAGAACCTCTCCGTGCAGGTGCCGCTTGACGCAGCCAAGCTCGACGCGGGCAATGTCCTCGCTGGGGTCGTCGCGGCGTTTGATAAGCCAATCTGGGAATCCATCGCACGGATCGACCTGGCGGATATCGTCAGGAACGACGAGACCGTGCGTCTTCGTTTACAGGCGCTCGGTGAAATGGCTCGCCCCCTCATGCAGTTCACCCCCACCGCCCCATTGGAGAGCGAGCTTCGTCCGATGACTTTCATGGCCGGCAATCTGCCCGACCAGACCAAGGGGAAAAAGTTTGTCGAGGAAGCAATCCCCTCCCTCCGGGGAACGAATTGGGAGCCCATCCATACCGGCAATCCCCACCTTTGGATCTGCGTGAACGTGCGCCGCGGCTTCGCGGTGACGCACTGGGCGGGCTTCGAAGCCGCTCATCGTTATTACCTCGGCCAGCGTGGCAAATCGCACACGCTGCCCAACTGGCAGGCCTTGCCGTCTCTCCAACAGAGCAGTCGCGACGAGCAGGAGGCGCAGACCAACCTCGGCCTCGGTCTCTTCACCGAGATGATCCGCCGCCGCGGAAGTAATTACTACGTCAACGTTGAGAAGGTGCGTAACGCCGGTAGCAGGGACCGGCTTAAATATGCCACCTTCGCCAAAGAACGGGGTGCCGCCGGCCGTGCCCTCGTTGAGCACGCCCTTATCGAAGAAGCGATGGCCTCGGAACGCATGCCGAACGATGCACTGCTCGGCGCGAGCTTGGAGTCAGCGGTCATGGCTTTGCGCCAGCCGGTGTTTGCTGACACCAGTGTCACGATCCGGTCCACCATCGATGAACTCGGCCGCACCAAGCTCGGCTATGTCGAGTTGAAGCGCCAGCTTCTCGCTTGGATCGATACCCAGCTCGTGCCCGAGGTGGACAAGGCCACCACCCGCCGCGACCTGCTCCAGTCCATCGCCGAGCGCCTCAAAGCCTATGCGGAATCGTTGGGGAAACAGCTGTAGCAGCGGGGGGCGGCTATCGCGTTGCCACCAACGCTTGAGGCAGGGGAAGTGCATGTATCGGCAATTATCCCCTGCCTCCATGCAGTCTGACGAAGCTTGATGCCCAATCTTGATCGTCGCTCTAAGCAGCATGCAGGTGTCATGATTTCCGGCCAAATAGCGCGGCGAGTTGGCTCCCATTCATTGCGAGTGGCCACACGCTTGAGGTTTGCCGGAGATATCGCTCTCCAGAGCAGCCTGATCGAAGCTCAGACGCCGCCGAGAGCTTTACCTTAGCCGATCTCGTGATCGCCTCAGCTTCGCTCTCCATAATTCCGGCAGAGGTGCAGATGCTCCAAAGCTCGTCGAAGGAGGCCGACCGCTCTTGGCAATATCCGCGCTTGAACCACGACGCTACCTGCTCCGGCCTGTCGCCTGCTTTCCAACATGCGCACCTTGCTATCCAATCCGCCAGATAGTGAACCTGCAATGGAAGCCTCTCTTCGACCTTCATTCGCGCAGGGCTCTCCCAAACGGATTGATAGTCGTGCAAGATAACTCCGCAGGCCTCCCGTAACCGCGATATTGGAATCGAAAGCTCGGCACATACACTGGCAACTAGTGGAAAAACATCCGCACCGCTTGTCGTGCACAAGCCCCAGCCACCACCCATCCTGCGAAAACGGGAACCGAAGCGGCGTTCCAGATCTTTGCGCTCGTTAGCGTCATTGAAGGCCTCCGCTTTGAGTTCGCGTGTTGCTACGTGAATCAAGAGCTGGCCGTCCGGGCGGGCGAGCACATCTTGGACAAGGGGCACATGCTCCATACAGAAACGTAGTAAATCGCGCAGCGCCTTACGGTAAAATATGTCGTTTTTAACGATTCCACCGAGTTCCTCTCGCAAAGCGTGCACATAGGCCGATTCCAGGTTGTAGGTGAATGCGGTCGCAGCCCATTGGAGCCCGTGACTCGTGAACAGGTCGTTAACGCGGGAGAGTGTGGTATCGATACGCCCGCGATACTTCGCCGAGTCCCAGCCACCTGGTCTGTTTTTCGGTAAGTAGTCGGTAGGCACCTGTTTTTTAACCTCGTCATACCAAGCCTCGGTATGGCCATCGGCACGCGGTAGACAGAAGTTACGTTCCGAAAAGCCCCATTGGACGGACGACTCCAGTTGAGCAGAAATTGCTTCCAGGTGCTCCAAGGAGTCGGCGCTTACCACCAAGGCCCCTACAGAGAAGCGATTGTCCACCGCAACATCGCCTGATTCGTCAACGAAGATGGCGGCGAGCTTTGGTTTCCGCGGCGTCGCTAATCGCGGAACGACCATTTCTCTTAGAAGAAGCCTGGCGCAGGCCTTCCGTGCGCAGATGATGCGGGCGGCTTTCCTCATGGCGGCATCAAATCCTCGTTGTGTCTGTTTGATTACGGCTTCGACGTCTACCCCGCCATTAAAGACCGGCTTCTGAAAATCGGTGATGATGTTTTGGTAGTCCCTGAACTGATCTATGATTTCCCGTCGCGTGGTTGTAGAAAAGACCACAATGGGCAGTGCGGGATCGAGCAAAGCGAGCAGGCGTGGCAGTAAGCTCAACGCCACGTAGTGCTCGTGCGTTTCACGCTTTCTGTCGGCCTTGGCGCACCATGTTCTCACGGTCTCAATGTCGGGCTCGGAGAACCCCGGCCAAGTGTATTTCTGTTGGCTGGGTTCGGCTATGAATCTTTCGCACAACGAAAGAAGCC
>JAIYBI010000056.1 GCA_027488595.1 Opitutaceae bacterium
TCTGCTCCGGCTCACCGCATGGCCCTCCGCCCGCACCACCATCATCCCCAACGGCCTCAACTACCCCTACCGCCGCCGCCCCCCCGCCGAAGCCGCCGCCGTGCTCGCCCCTCTGGTCGCGCGCGGAGCCTTGCCCGCGTCGGTGTGCTCCGGCTCCGGCTTCATCCTCAACGTCGGCGGCGGCCAGTGGTATAAAAACCGCCCCGGTCTGCTCGCCCTCTACGCCCGGCTTCGGACCTTGCTGCCTGACGCCGCCGATCTCGTGATCGTCGGCAAACCCCTCGGCGAGGCCGACCGCGCCCTCTGCGATTCTCTTGGTCTCGCAACGCATGTCCACGTTTGCGCGGGCGCGAGCAACGCCGAGCTCGAAGCGCTCTACTCGCTCGCTTCCGCGCTCGTTTTCCCGTCCTGGGCCGAGGGCTTCGGCTGGCCCGTCGCCGAAGCCCAGGCCTGCGGCTGCCCCGTCTTTACCTCCGACCGTGCGCCACTCACCGAGGTCGGCGGCGACGCCGCGTGCTACTTTAACCCCGCTGAACCCGAACTCGCCGCCGATCGCATAGCCTCCGCCTGGCCGAATCGCGCCCGCCTCGCCGAGGCCGGCCTGGCCCGCTCTGCGCTCTGGTCGCCCGAACTGATGCTTGAGCGCTACATCACCCTCTACCGCCAGTGCGCCCGCCCCCGGTCATGAACGTCCCATCGTCCACCGTCGGCATCCTGATCAACAACTACAACAACGGCCCCTGGCTGCGTGAGTGCATTGATTCCGCCCTCGCCCAGACCCGCCCCGCCGACGAGGTGATCGTCTATGACGATGGCTCAACCGACGATTCCCTCGCGATCCTCCGCTCCTACGGCGACCGCATTCGCCTCATCGAAGGAGTCCATGATCACACGAAGTCTGGCGTTGAAAATCAGGGCGCCGCCGTTCACCGCGCCTTTCTCGCTTCGTCCGGCGACCACGTTTACATCCTCGATGGCGACGACTGCTACCTTCCCGATCATCTGGCGAGCTACGAAGCCCTGTGGCGGGATGCGCCGGACCACGTGATGGTGCATGGATCGATGCGCGCGATGGACGCGGCCGGAACTTCGCTGGGCAGCCTCTACCGAGCGGACCGGATCAGCGACGACTACCGGCAGTCCATCTACCGCGATCACGACACCGACTTCTTCTACCCGACCAGCTCGCTCGCCTTTCGCCGGGATTTCCTCTCCTGCCAGCTTCCCGCCGATTTCTCCTACGCCGCCTCGCTGGCGATCGACGCCCGGCTTTCATTCGCCGCCGTGTTCGCGGGAACCATTGGATTTGTGCGGTCGGACACCGCGGCTTTTCGCGTCCGCCCCGGCTCCCTCTCCGAACAGACCGGCCTCCGCGGCACGAACCGGCTCCAAAACTCCCTAAACCGTATCCGACAATTCAATACATTATCCCGGCACCACGGTCGGCCCACGATTTCGCCGTGGTTGAATCGAACGGTCTGGCAGCAGGTCGCTCGACGCATCTTTCCGGAGTGGGCCGCCACCCCCTTCCTGCGGCGAAAGTTGCGCCGCTACCGGCAGGGGACAATTCCACCGCCGCCCGCCACATGAATCCGCTCAACGCATCGCCCCTCGCCCCCGGGGCAAGCCGCCCCCGGGTGGTGTTCGTCGTTCCGGGGCATCCCGCCGGTCTCGACGGCGTCACCGACTACACCTTTTGGCTCGCCGCCGCCGCTGGACGCGCAGGGGTTGATTGCCACGTCTTCGCGTTTTCCCCGTTGAAGGAAAGCTATTCCAGCTATGTCTCACGTTTTCCCGCCGAGGGTCCCGCCCTTCTCGGCGTTCAGCTTGCAACCGCCGCCTCGGTCACCGGCCGGCTCGGTCAGCTCGCCACTGCGCTCGACCAAATCCGCCCCGACTGGATAAGCCTGCAATTCACACCGGGGATTTTTCGGCAAGGACGCTTCTTTCTGCCAGGCCTCCTGCAACTCGCCCGCCTGCTCCGCCCGCGCGCACCGCTCAGCCTCACGGTTCACGAAACCGCCCGGGTGCTTCTGTCCGACCGAACCTGGCGCGACCGCGCACTCGGACGCCTTCGCCGTTTCGAAATCGAGTCCGGCCTCGCCCGTCTAAGCCCCCGGCGGGTGTTCGCCTCCAACCCTGCATTCCAAAAGGACCTCGCCCGGATCGGCCTTGCTCCGCGACTTCTGCCCGTGATCAGCAACATCCCGCGCCACCAAAACCCCGGCCGCCCGCCGGGCGACGACCTCCCGCCCGACGCCCGGGTCGCGCTTTTTTTCGCGCGTATTCCGGCCAGCTGGGATGCTCGCCCCATGCTCGCCGCGTTGCGCCACGCCACCGCTACCTCCCCGGGGCGTGTTGTCATCGTCTCGGTCGGCGACACCGGCCATCGCGACTTGGGCTGGCGCGCCGTCTCGTCAACCGCCTCCGCCCTCGGCTGCGCGACCCGCCGACTCGGCCCCCTCCCGCCGGAGGAGGTCTCCGCCTGGCTCCAGCGCGCCGAGTTTGGCCTCTCCCCCACCCCGTTCGCGCTGTGGCAAAAGAGCGGCTCCTGCGCCGCCATGCACGCCCACGACCTGCCCATCATCTTCCCGGACTCGGCGCCCTCCGACGACCAAGCCTGGCCCGCCCGCTTCGCGGTCGTAAACGCGGGAGAGCTGCGCTGGATCAACGCCCCCGCCGCGCGTCGCGCGCCGGTGCATTCCCCCGACGATCTTTGGCAGGCGATGGGCCTCACCGTCTCTTCGACACCCGCACTCTGATGTCCGCCCCTGCCCGAATCGCCTTCGTCGTTCCCGGCGACCAATCCGGTCCCTGCGGGGTCACCGACTACACATTCTGGATCGCTGCCGCCGCCGCCGACTCCGGGACGCGTGTGCTCATTGTGTGTCTGCACAGCCTGGACCCGGAAGCTTACCTCGAACGCTCCTCTCCTGAGGCACAGGGACGCATTGCGGTGCGCGCTCCCGTCAAGGGCCGCACCGCGCCGGACGACGTTGGCCGCGCTCTCGCGGAGTTCGCACCGGACTGGGTCAGCCTGCAATTCTCACCATCCGCATTCCGGACCGGAAAGATGATCTATCCCTACCTCGCCGCCATTTGCACGCAGCTCAGTTCGTATCCGGTTGCCCTGAGTGTTCATGAATCCTGGACGCAGGTCGGCGTGCCGCGCTCTGCGCGAGGCGTTGCGATGGCCCTGTTTCGTCGCGCTGAAATCCTGCTCGCGTGGCGCAAGCTGAAGCCGGCGCACGTCTTTGCCTCCAACCCGCATCACGTGAAGGAGCTTGCACGCGCGGGCATGCGACCGGAGCGCCTGCCGATCTTTAGCAACGTCCCGGCTGCCCCGCGTCCCGTCGTGGCTCCCGAGCTCGGCTCGGTGTTGGCCTCCCTAGCCGTGCCCCCGCCTGAATCGCCCGCACTCCCCAAGCGCGCCCTCATCGCGGTTTTCTTCGCCCGCATCAGACCCGAGTTCGACCCAGCCCCGGTGATCGCCCGACTCCGTGCCGAAGCCGCCGCCCAAAACCGAAGCCTCGTTCTGCTTTCGGTCGGAGAAACCGGCTATGCGGGCCAGGGCTGGCAACGCGTTAAAGCCGCCGCCGCCGGCACTTCCTGCGTGCACCTTGGCCGGCGTAGCGCTTCGGAGATCACCCGCCTCCTGCACGCGGCGGATTGCGGGATCTCACCCACTCCGCTGCCATTTTGGCAAAAAAGCGGCTCATGCGCCGCCATGCTCGCACACGGCCTCCCCTTGATTTTTTCAGAGACCTTCGTTCCCGGGGACTTGGAACTCCCGGCTTGTTTCGCCACCCTTGGCCCGGACCGGCTCGATTGGCATGAAACACCGAATGCCCGGGTTGCAACCGCCACGACCGCAGAGGAAATCTGGCACCTGATTCAAACACACGTTTCCCGCGCGTTATGAGCAACGCTCCCTTTGATACCAATCTCCCCTGATCGCCAACGAACGACCTGACTTCTCTCCAATATGACACGCCAAATTCTCTTAACCGGTCTGCGCCGCTCCGGACTGCACGCCTGCGTCAATAGTCTGATGGGGCACTTTCCGGGTGAAGCGTGCCTCATCAATGATCCGTGTTTTGAGAACCAAAATCTGGAGCGTTATCGGTATTCCTACGAGGTCACTGAAAGCGCCATTCGAGAACTGGTGACCGAAAACTTTCTCCGCAAACGAGCCATCAAGCAAAATTTCAGCGCCGTAAACCGCCTGCCCTGGCCGCTGGCGGGAGCAGGCCGGCGTTTCATGGATTGGTGCTGGACGAAGCAGATTGAGGCCTCGCCGGTGGCCTGGCCTTCACTGAGCGCGAGGCCAAAAACCGAGCCGGACACCCGCATCATCCTAATCGAGAACAGTTCGATTCAGGATTACGCCAGGGAGATGCCCGCATGGCTCAAGCGTCAGAACTGGACGCCAGGAGGGGTGGTTCCAAAAGAAAGAGAGGTAGGCATCATTCTGCGGAGTCCCTGGAACTGCCTCGCGAGCAACCTGCGCTTTAAGTTTAAACACATAGCCCTCCGCGAGATCCCACCTAAAGCGATCAAAGACGCTTGGAAAGACCTCGCACGGGAAGCGTTGGGCCAAACCAAAACCCTGGAGAAGGCGGGCTTCACCCCCTGGTGCCTTGTCTACGATCACTATTTCGCCTCGCGGGATTATCGCGAGGAAGTGGCCGCCCGCTTCGGCGTGCCGGTGAATGAAACCGCTATCAACATCGTCGCGCAATTTGGCAGTGGCAGCTCGTTTGATGGCATGAACCTCACGGGGGGAATTCGAAAAACATCTGCACGCTGGAAACAGTTCGAGGAACACCCGCTGATGAAAGAGATGTGGGCCGACGCGGAGTTGATGAGTCTGGCGGCACACCTCGGCCTGAAGATTGAACACAAGTAGAAGTCACCGCCACGCAGCCTCTGCCGATCCAACCTGCGACCTTTCAAAGCCCGGTATTTCAGCGATGCGCACCGCCGTATTGATTACCAACTACAACAATGGCCCGTGGATCAAGGCCTGCGTGGACTCCGCACTCGCGCAAACCCTGCTCCCGGACGAGGTGATTGTGTATGACGACGGCTCCACCGACGACTCGCTCTCCCTTCTCCGCGCCTACGGCGAGCGCATCACTCTTCTCGAAGGCATTCACGACTACACTCGCTCCGGTCGCGCCTCGGCGGCGGCGGGCCTCGTCGCGGCTTTCTCCGCCAGTAGCGCGACTCACATCTACCTGCTTGACGGTGACGACACCTATCTTCCAACCCACTTGGCCGCCTACGAAGGCGTGTGGGCGACTCGACCGGAAGCCGTGGCAGTGCAAGGCCCCATGCTCATGACCGACGGGTCAGGTCAACCTCCCGTCCTGTATCACGACTTCTTCAGGCATGACCCGGATATACTCGGAGCCATTTACCGATCCCACCGAACGGACTGTTTCTACTTAGCCAGCGCCCTGGCCTTCAACCGGGTTTTTCTGGACTCGGCGATGCCTCTTCTTCTTCGAAATTCCCTGGGCTGCTCCTCCGACAATTTTCTCTTTTTTCACGCTCTTTTCCACGGCCCCACTTTATCCGTGCCCGAGCCACAAACCGTCTATCGTGCCCGCCCGAACTCCCTGTCCGATCAGAACGGACTGCGCAGCAGGCTGCCCATCCATGAGACCCGTTTTCGCAACAACTGCTTTAATCGCATAGCCGCCGACTACGGCCGGGCGCCCGTGCAAGCATGGCGGAACTTCACTTACTTGCAGCAGTTGGCCCGCCTCTGGTTACCGAACTGGATCACCCTGCCCCTGGCAAAGTTCAAGGCAGCCCGCAGACGGCGCAAAAAAGGTTAGGAACAATCGCACTGCAATGCCCACCGTCGCTGTATTGGTTAACAACTACAATAATGGCCGCTGGCTGCGCGAATGCGTTGACTCCGTTCTGGCCCAGTCGCGGCCGGTGGACGAGATAATCGTGTATGACGATGGCAGCTCGGATGAGTCTGTATCGATTCTGCGCGGCTACGGTGAGCGCATAAAGCTCATCGAGGGCGTGCACCGCCACGACCGCAGCGGACTCGCCTCTCAGGCGGCGGCGGTCGCGGCCGCATTTTTCGCCAGCACCGCCGAGCACCTCTATCTGCTGGATGGTGACGATCGCTACAAAGTCCATCACGTGGAAAGCTGCGAAGCCCGGTGGAAAGCCGAACCGGATGCCACCATGGTGCAATGCGCCATGGTGACCCTGGATGCCGAAAGCCGCCCGCTCGGCCCGCATTGGAGTGCAAGATTGTGTCAGGAAGTGGACTATCGGCGTGAGATTTACCGGAAGAAAAACCTGGATTTCTTCTGCCCCACCAGCGCCCTCGCTTTTCGACGAGATTTTTTGCTGGGGGCACTGCCCTTGGAAATGCCTCAAACCGGACTGACAAGTGCAGTCGACATACGACTCTGCTGGGCGGCTGCCCTGGCTGGGCGCATCCTTTTTGTTAGCGAGCCAGGTGTAGACTACCGCACCCACTCCACCGGCATTTCTGCGACCACCGGCCAACGTCTCCAGAGTCGTCGTAAAAATGCAGAATTGGCGATCGGCGATTTCAACCTTTACGCCCGTCGCCACAGCTATCCGCCCCTCCGCCCATGGCTGCACGTGAACTTTTATATGCAATGGTGTCGCGCCATTGCGCCCAAA
>JAIYBI010000327.1 GCA_027488595.1 Opitutaceae bacterium
CAACCTGCTCGCGGGCGGCACCCTCGACTCCGAGGATTTCCTCTCACGGGTGGACATGCTGGGCGATATCGGCTGCACCGTATTGATTTCCAACTACAGCGAATACTACCGCCTCACGTCCTACTTCCGCCGCTACACGAAGGAGATGATCGGCGTCGCGATGGGCATCAACAACCTCCTCGAGATCTTCAACGAGCGCTACTACGAGCACCTTGAAGGCGGCATCCTCGAAAACTTCGGCCGCCTTTTCCGCAACAGTGTCCGCCTCTATATCTACCCGATGCAGCGCGGCGCCTACGACCGTTACCTCGACGGCGGCCACCACGCTCCGACCGCCCCTGGCGCCGAGGGCACCGGGCCCCGCGTGCCCGCCATCGGTGCCTCGCCCTTCGCCCAAGAGGTGCTCATCACCGCGCGCAACGTCCAGGTCGCGCCGAACCTGCGCAGCCTCTACGAGCATTTGCAGGAGAATCATTATCTCGAGTGCATCATCGGCTTTAATCGCGACATCCTGAACATCTTCTCCCGCGACGTGCTCGAACGTATCCGCGCGGGTGACGCGCGCTGGGAAAGTATGGTCCCCGCGCCCGTTGTCGCCGCGATCAAGAAGCGCGGCCTCTTCGGCTACGGTGCCGCTCAGACCGGTTCCCAGCCAGTCTTGCCGGCGGCCACCCCAGCCACGTCGTCATAATCCTGGCCCGGGGCGGGCTTCGGCGCGGCGATTGCGTTCCCCGGAGCGTCGGCCTAAGTTTGCCCCGTATGCTCAACAAACTCGGTCACTGGGCTTGGATCGGCGGCGCCGCCCTCGCCGGCATCGCAGGCATGGTGAACGCGATCGGGTTTCTCAGTTTCAGCCACCAGGCCGTCACTCATCTCACCGGCACCACCAGTCTGCTGAGCATAGCGATTTTTGAGCTCAACATGGAGGCCATGCTCCATTTGGGATGCGTTATCTTTGCCTTCTTTCTCGGAGCGGCACTCAGCGGGTTTATCATTCAGCGGCAAACATTGAAGCTGGGCCGCCGCTATGGTGGCGCCCTCGCGATTGAAGGGCTTTTGCTGGGCATCGCTGCCGTGCTGATGCACGGGCACCACGATGCGGGAAGCTACTTCGCCTCCGCCGCGTGCGGCTTGCAGAACGCCATGGCCAGCACCTACAGCGGCACCATTCTGCGCACCACGCATCTCACCGGTATGGTGACCGATATCGGCTCGTCGGTCGGACACGCCCTGCGCGGCCTTGAGGTGGATCACCTTCGCCTGAGGCTCTGCGTCTTGGTGTTCATCGGGTTCACCGTCGGCGGGGTGGGGGGCACCGCGCTTTTTCGGGTCCACGAGAGCGACGCGTTGTTCTACCCCGCCGGTCTGACACTGTTGGTCGCGATCGCCTACACGAGCTACGCGCACTACCGCCGACTGCGTCCTATTTGAGGAGGAAGCGCACGGCTGCGTAGTAGCCTTCGAGCCCGAGACCGCTGATCACGGCGGCGCACACCGGCGCGGTGAGCGACTTGTGCCGAAACTCCTCGCGTTTGTAGATGTTGGAGATGTGAACCTCGATCGCGGGCAAGGCCGCGCCGGCGAGCGCGTCGCGCAGGGCCACGCTGGTGTGGGTGAGCGCGCCGGGATTTATGACGATGCCGGCGACTTTCGCGTCGGCGAGTGCGGCGATTTTGTCGAGCAGCGCGCCCTCGTGGTTGCTCTGAAAAAACTCGAGTTGAGCGGTGGCGCCGAACTCGGCGCGGAGCTGCGTCTCCAAGTCGGCCAGGGTGGTGCGGCCGTAGATCTCGGGCTCGCGTTTGCCGAGGCGGTCGAGGTTGGGGCCGTTGAGGATGGCGATGGTTTTCATGGAGAAGGGAAGGGCGCTTAAAGGGGATTGTCGGTGCCGATGAAGGTCCACGGCAAACCAAACTTCGCGGCGGCGGCGGCGGCGAGGGCGCGCACGCCGTGGACCTCGGTGGCGTAGTGACCGCAGCAATACAGGTTGAGTCCGTTTTCCTCGGCGAAGTTATACCATTCCTCGCGCAGCTCGCCGGTGACGAGCGTGTCCACTCCGAGGGCGGGCAGCTCGGGCACCGCGCTGTTGCCGCTGCCGCTGCAAAAGGCGATGCGGACGGGGCGGGCAGAGCCGTGCTCGACCGCGACGACGCGGGCGTAATTGCGCTGGAGGTCGGCAAGCAGGCTGGCGCGGTCGGATGCGAAAGGGGCGGTCCAGGCGACGGGCTCGCTGCCCGGAGGAGTAAGGAAAGGCTGGTCGGGCACGAGGCCGAGCTGGCGGGCGAGCAGGGCGTTGTTGCCCAGATCGGGGTGGCCGTCGAGCGGGAGGTGGCAGCCGTAAACCGCGAGGTTGGCACGGATTGCGGTCGAGATGCGGGTGTAGGTCTGGCCGGTGATGGGCGGGAGGGGATTCCAGAACATGCCGTGGTGAACGATGAGAAAATCGACGCCGGCGGCGGCGGCGCGCTCGAAGGGCACGCGACCGGAGTCCACCGCGGCGCCGATTTTGGTGACGCGCCCGTCGTTGGCGAGTTGCAGGCCATTGAGCGCGTTGGGGTGGTCTTTCCACGCGGTGCGGCGGGAGCGTTCGTCGCAGAAGGTGACGATTTCTGTAAGGGTGGGCATTGCGAATCTAGCGCCGCAGATTCTGCGTCGGGGCGCAAGCTGCGGACGCGGTGGGGCAGGTCGGGGTCAAGCGGCGGTGAGGCGGAGGCAGTGCCAGGAAAGCGGGGGCAGGGTGAGCGCGAGGGTGCCGTCAGGGGAGACTCGGGATGATGGTTCGGCGCGGGGGAAGACGTTTGCCGGGGCTTCGGCGGTGTTGACGGCGTGGGCGTCGGCGGAGGTGAGGACTTCGTGGGCGATGACACGCCAGCGGGCGGACCCGTCGAGGTGGATGGTGAAGGGCGCGGAAGCGGTGCCGCGGTGGAGGATGAAGACGGTGACCTTGTCGCCGTCGCGGGTGACGACGCTCTCGATGTCGGGGGACGGGCCGTGGGTCGGGGTGTCGGTGGACGTGACGCCGCCGAGCTGGGTGGCGAGCACGACGCCGCGGCCGTGGCGCGAGGCTTGTTGAAGCGGGTGAAAAATGGTCTGGCGCCAGGCTGCGCCGCCGGGAGCGGTGAGGATGGGGGCGATGACGTTGACCAGTTGGGCCATGCAGGCGTAGCGGACGCGGGCGGACTGGCGGATGAGGACGAGCAACATGCCGCCGACCACGAGGGCGTCGGCGAAAGTGTAAACCTGTTCGAGCTGGCGGGGTGCGGAGGCCCAGCGCTCAAAGGGAAAGTTTCCCAGCTTCATGTCCCAGACGTTCCATTCGTCGAACGAGAGCATCATGGTCTTTTTGTGACGCAGTTTGGCTTTGACGAAATCGCAGGCGGCTAGCGCGTCGCGGATCTGGTTTTCCATTTGGGCGGGGCAGGCGAGGTAGTCGGCGAGGGATTTGTGACCGTCTTCGCGGACGTAGAGGTGGATGGAGAGGGCGTCCACCTGGGCGTAGCAGTGTTCGAGGACGGTGCGTTCCCAGTCGGGGAAAGTCGGCATGCCGGGGCCGGAGGAGCCGCAGGCGATGAGCTCGAGGGCTGGGTCGAACTGATGGAACGCGTTGGCGGTTTCGTTGGCGAGGCGGCCGTATTCCTCGGCGGTCTTGTGGCCGGTCTGCCAGGGGCCGTCCATCTCGTTGCCGAGGCACCAGGAGCGGACGGCGTGGGGCTCGGTGTAGCCGTGGGATTTGCGGAGATCGGCGAACTTGGAGCCGACGGGGGCGTTGCAGTATTCAAGGAGCTGGCGGGCGGCGTCCATGCCGCGGGTGCCGAGGTTGACGGCCATCATGGGGGCGGTGCGGGCGGCTTTGCACCAGTCCATGAATTCGTTGGTGCCAAACTGATTCGTTTCCGTGGTGCCCCAGGCGTAGTCGAGGCGGGCGGGGCGCTGGGCGCGCGGGCCGATGCCGTCCTCCCAGTCGTAGGCGGAGACGAAATTGCCGCCGGGGTAACGGACCGTCGGAACGTCGAGCTCGCGCACGAGTTCGAGGACATCGCGGCGAAAACCGGCAGAATCGGCGGTGGCGTGACCGGGCTCGTAGATGCCGCTGTAAACGGCGCGCCCAAGGTGCTCGATGAAGGATCCGTAGAGGCGGGGGTCTATGGTGTTTTGTGCGAGGTCAGGAAAAATACGCAGGGTGGTCATGGTGGTTTTTAGTGTAGGCGGGGTTAAAGTAGGGCGCAGAGAACAGCGAAACGATGAACGCCAATCCGGCGAGTAAATGCAGGCTTTACGGTAACACGAAAACGCCGCCGGTCGTCCTGCTGCTGAGGGGGGGCGCCGGGAGTGACGGTCGTTGAAAGGCGCGACCCCATAGTCGTGCAGGTGATTACGGTCCACAGAACTTATGATTCTAAGCCTTGCCCAAGGCTGCCGCGGTGACCGTTGCGGCCGGGTAAAAAGTGCATATTTAGCCCCTTGTCCCGGCATATTCACCCGGGTTGCCCTTTGCTAAGATGGGATGGTTGGTTTTCCATTACACCCCTCCGAATCATGTCACACTACCCCCGCCTCCACCGCCGCGCGCTTGCCTTGATCGCTTGCGTCCTTGCCATCCTGTCCTCGGCCCGTGCCCAGAACGCAGGTGACGAAGTTGTTCGTCTCATCTCCACCGCCAACCTCGGCAAACCGCCCGTCCTTTGGTTCGCCTCCGATCCGAAAATCAATCGAGGCTCCGGGCCCAAAACCTGGTCAGCGCAGTCCGGCGGACAATTCGCCGTTCGCGGCGCCGACGCCTGGGGCCGCCCCTCCGCCGCCTTCGGCCTCGCCGACGACGCGAAAGGCGGCGTGGCCGTCTCTGGCTCCACCACCCAGAGTCCGATCAATTCGCAGGCCGGCACCGTGCTTTTCTTCTGCCGCCCCGGCGCCAAATCCGCCCCGCCCATGCTCCTCTTTTCCCGCGCCGACTGGGGAAAGCCCAACTATCTCTCTCTGCGTGTCAATGAGATCGCCGGGCGCTGGGAAATCACTCTCGCCGTCGCCGATTCGCGCACCACGACCAAGGCCACCCAGTCCAACTTCGCCACCCTGAAGCCCGGCTCCTGGACCTTCGTCGCGCTCACTTGGCAGGAATCGGGCGGCCTCTGCCAGTTCCGTTACTGGGCCGGCGATCTCGCCACTGGCGAACTC
>JAIYBI010000025.1 GCA_027488595.1 Opitutaceae bacterium
GACGGCCCACTGGCGGGTGACCACGGCCGCGCCGTTGAGCGGGGGCGTGCGCATCTTGTCCACGCCGGCGGGGAGCAGGTAAACATAGGGCGTGGCGGAGAGGGCGTTGGGCGACTGGAGGGTGCTGCCCTGAACCATGCCGATGTAACCCTTGAAGGCGACGCCGACGGAGTTGATCTTGGTGCTGTAGCTGGCGCTGGAATAGGCGCTGTCGCCGGCGCGGAGCTCGTTGCCGAAGAAGTTTTTGCCGGTCTCGATGTCGGTCGAGAAGGTGATGATGAAGCCGGGCTGCGGCAGGTTGTTGGGATTCGAAAGCGGGAGGGCGTGTTTGCCGACGTCGGCGTCGTTGCGGATATCGGCGACGTAGCTGGCGCGGAGGCGATCCTGCCAGGCGGTGTCGTCCTCGACGGTGCCGTCCTCGCGGTAGGCGAGGTTCAAAAGTTCGCGGCGGAGGCTGAAGAGGGTGCCGTATTGGTCGGGGTTGTTGATGCCGAGGCGGCCCTTGGCGACGTTCCAATCGGACTGGAGTTTGGCGAGGTAGCTGGAGAGGCCGGGGTCGCCGTAGCCGGAGGGGCCGAAGCTCGGTTCGCCGTTGGCGCCAACGACACCGAGGGCGCGGGTGGCGACGATGCCGGCGAGGAAATCGCGGCCGGCGGAGGTGCCGAGCTGGGTGGTCTCGTAGTCGTAGGCCTGGGCGGCGAGGAAGACGTAGCGGGCGGCCTGGTCGTAGAGGGTCTTGTATTGTTCAAGGCTCTCGGTGCGGAAGGCGCGGAAGGCGACGTCGCGGGTGCGGGCGCCCTGGACGATGGTGGCGGCCCTCATGCGGAAGACTTCGCGCTCGGCTTGCACGCGGAGGGCTTCCTGGAGGACGTTCTGGTATTGGTTCAGGGCGTCGATCAGATCCTTGTTGGCTTTATCAAGCTCGACGATGTCGCGGAAGATGTGGGAGTAGGCCTCGCGAAGGTCTTCGACGGCGTCGCGGTTGTCCATCTGCCATTCGAGCTCGATGACGGCCTCGTCTTTGGCGAGAGAGGCGATGTCGTCGCCGAGCTTGGCGAGGAAGGAGGCGACTTTCTTGGCGGAGTCGGAGATCTCGACCCCTTTGTTGCCGGCGACTTTGGCGGTAAGCAGGGCGGCGCGGCCGGCGGAGGTCGCATCGTTGGCTAAACCGACCACGGTGGGTAAGGCTTCCTTGGCGGCCTCGGCTACGTCGTCCACGGTTTTGGCGGCTTTTTCGGTAAGGTCATTCGCGAGCTTGTTGGCCGCGATGAGTTTCTTAACGAGAAGTGCGCTGGCCTCGTAGGTGGATTCGAGGGCGCGGATACGGGTGCGGGCGTTGAGGTCGGCGTCGAACTTCTTGATCGCGTAGCCGAAGTCTTCGACGGCGCTGGTGACGGAGTCGTTGCCATTGCCGGTGAGGGAATTGAGTTTTCCGGTGAGGTTTTCGCGGGCGTTCATCACCCGCAGCAGGGCAGCCTGAACCTTGCCGGTGGAGGCGCGACGGCCCCAGGTGGTCGGGGCGATCTGGTAGGGGCCTGCATTGCGGTCGTAGGTAAAGGTTATGTTGATCGTCTCGTCGGGGTTGGTCTGATTATCGAAAAAGGTGCGGTTGAGCCGCTGCGCGTAATCTATACCGCCGTCGAAGGCTTCGATGGCCGCGTTGTATTCGGAACTCTTGAGTGGCAGGAGATAGGTGCCGGTTTGCGGCGAGGTTCCGAAGAGGACCTCGGGTTGGTAAATGTAAGGACGATCTATGTAGATGAACTTGAAGAAGTCGGGGCCGTCATAGCCCTGTGGATACACCTTGCCCGGGCCGATATCGCCGGCGTAGGGGCGGCCGTAGTAGTCAATGAGGGTGTTGGTGTAGGCGCGTTCCTGGGCGGCGACGGTGTAGGCGTAGTCGGCGGCCTGATTTTCGACCGACCGGAGGAGGTTGTTTTGATCGGTGGTGCGGGCGTAGGCGGTGTTGGCGTTGGCAAGGGCGAGCTTGGCGCGCGCGAGCACCTGGTCGAAGTGGGTGAGACCGGCCGTGACCTGGGTGGGCGAGAGGTCGAAGAGGACGCTGTCGGAGCTGAGGTCGAGGGCGTTGGCGCGGCGGTTGGCGGCATCCATCTGCGACTGGATGCCTTCGCCGAGGGCGACGAGTTCATTGATCTCTGGCACGGAGCGGCGGTCGATTTTCTGGATGCCCTCGTGGTAAAGGTCGTTCTCGGGAAGGAGGGAATTGACCACGGCCCAGTGGATGAAGTTGCCTTGGGCGGCGCGGCTGGCCCACTGCTCGACGCCCCAAGAGCGGGTGCGCTGGGTGGAAGAGTTGAATTTGCTCTCGCGCAGGCCGGACCAGGCGGCGGCTTCGCCGGAGGGAAGCTTGCGACGCTCGAGGTCGAGGATGCGGGTGGCGGTGCGTCCGAGGGAGACGGCGGCGGTGGCGAGTTTGCGCTCGTCCTGGTAGTCCACGGTGACGGGGACGCCGAGGATGTTCACGGCCTCGACGCGCGGGGTCCAGGTGAAGTTCGAGTTGGAGAGCAGGCGGTAGTAATTGGTGACGGCGGTGAGGTAGTGGCCGTAGGCATCGCCGTGGCCCTGGGGGAACTGGCGGGCGGCGTCGGCGGCGTCTATCTTGCCC
>JAIYBI010000469.1 GCA_027488595.1 Opitutaceae bacterium
AGCATGGCGTCGGCACGGTTGATCTGGCCAACGAGTTGCAGGTATTTATCCTGCGTGCCTAGCTCGGCGCTCGGGGCCTTCAGCTCGATGTTGATCTCGTCGGGCACAAGAACCTTGGTCGCACCCAGCTGCTCATCCAGTCCCCAGCGGAAAAAGCGGCGGGAGTAGGCTTCGGAGGACGGGACGATCAACTCCACCGCGTTCCCGAAACCAGCTTTCTCGAGCTCAACCCGATACAAATCCTGGCGGGAAAGGGAGACCTTAACCGGGGAAAGGCCTACATCTTTTCCGTTGATTTTCACCACTGCACCTTCGGGGGTGCTGCGGATGACCACCTTTTGAGTGCTGCCATTCGTGATGTAGGCGCAGCCGGAGAGGCCGATCACGGCCAGACCTAGGAAAACAGTGAGCAGGGAAGATTTGATTCTCATGGAGGGCGAGTGGAAAGTTGCCGGTAATCTTCGCCCAAAGCCAATCTCGGTCAAGGGCAATACCGTGGTCCGTCAAATCGTGTTTAAGGTTGGTCTTGCCGCCGGTCCTCTTCATTCCCGCTGGCATGAGTTTCCTTGTAATCGCAATCTTTCTCACCCTCACGGTCTCGTTGGTGTGCTCCCTGTGCGAAGCGATGATTCTCAGCACGACGATCGGCGAGGTCGAAGCGCTTAAGGAGAGTCACCCCAAACGCGGCTCCGTCTTGGAAAAGCTGAAAAATCATTTGGACGAGACCATATCGGCCATCCTTACCCTCAACACCATCGCAAACACGTTTGGGTCGGTCATTGTCGGCGGGTTGGCAACCCGGCTCTACGGTGATGCCGTTTTGGGTGCCATCTCGGCGGGCATGACTTTCGGCGTCCTGATCTTCGCCGAGGTCATCCCGAAAAACATCGGAGTTATTAAACGCCGCCAGCTTCAGCCGCTGGTGGTCTATCCGCTCAACCTGGCCGTCGTCGCGCTGCGGCCGGTGACTTTTCTCTGCCGCCTGATCGTGCGCCTTTTCGTTCGCCATCCCGCGCAGGTGGACAATGCCGACGAGGAAATCCGCCTGCTGGCCGAGCGTGGCGCGCGGCACGGCACGCTCTCCGCCAGCGAATCCAGCATCATCGCCAACACCCTGCGGCTCGACGAGGTGCGGGTGAGCTCGATCATGACACCGCGCTCCGTCGTCGGCGCCCTCCGCAAGAGCGCCACCATCGGCGAAGTGTTTCGCGATCACCCCAATCTCCCCTTCGGTCGCATGCCGGTCTACGGGCGTAATCTGGATGATGTCGTCGGCCTCGCCCGCCGCCGCGATCTGCTTAAGTCCAAAGCGCTGAACCTCGACTCAGATCCCTTGGAGAAACACCTTCAAGAGGTTCACTTCATTCCGGAAACCGTCACTGCTGCCGACGCCTTGCAGGTATTCCTCAAAGCCCACCAAAAGCTCCTCGTGGTGGTGGACGAGTTCGGCTCCACCGCCGGCGTTCTCAGCATGGAGGACGTGATGGAAACCATCCTCGGGCGCGAGATTTTCGAGAAAGACGACGTGGCCGTGGATATGCGCGAGCTGGCCCGCACCCGCCAGCAACGTCCACCCGCCAAGAGCCGGCCCGCAGGCCCGTCTCCCTCGTCCGCCGCCCCGCCCGCAGCAAAGCCCGCGACACCGCCCGTCCCTCCAGTCCATCCCTCTCGCTAATGCCTTCCCTCCTCGCCTACTGGGTTCACGACCTGAGCCCTTTCGCCATCCGGTTTTCCGATACCTTTGGCATTCGCTACTACGGACTCGCCTACATCGCGGGCTTTGCCGCCGCCTGGTGGCTGCTGCGCCGCTACAGCTCGAAACAACTCACTCCGCTCACCACCGACCAACTCGGTGATCTCGTCACCGGCCTGGTCATTGGCGTGCTGGTCGGCGGCCGCCTCGGCTACTTTGCCTTCTACGAACCCGAGGTGTTGTTCAACTCGCCACTCACCCTGCTGCGGGTGTGGGATGGCGGAATGGCCAGCCACGGCGGCTTCATCGGGGTCGCCGCCGCCTTGTGGTGGAGCGCCCGCGCCACTCGGCTGCCCTGGCGCCACCTCGCCGATCTGATCGCCAGCGTCACCGGCGCAGGCCTCTTCTTCGGTCGCATCGCCAATTTCATCAACGGCGAGCTCTGGGGGAAATCCACCACCGTCTCCTGGGCGGTGATTTTTCCCCTCAGTGCTCCTCCCGGCACCCCCGTTCATCTGATCATACCCCGGCACCCCTCCCAACTCTACGCCGCCGCACTGGAGGGCTTGGTTTTGCTCGTTTTGATGCAGATGCTGGTTTGGAAAACCTCCCTGATAAACCGGAAACCCGGTCAAATCGCAGGCTGGTTTCTCATTGGCTACGCGTTGATGCGAACGATCTCGGAGGTGTTCCGCGAGCCGGATGCGGCCCTCATTCTCGGTCTTAGCCGCGGCACATTCTACTCGTTCTTCATCGCCATCGCCGGCCTCGCGCTGCTCGCCCTGCCCGCCGCGGCTTTAAGCACGCCGGTCGCCGCTACAGGGGCGAAGAAAAACTGAACCCCTCCGAGCGCAGCGCCCGCCGCGCCGCCGCAAGCAAACGGCGTGATTCCGCGCCATCACCGTGCACACAGAGGGTCTGCACCCGCCCGGAGCGGGCCAGGGCCAGCGATTGCCAGATTGCTTCGTCCTCGCTCGTAATGATCGCCGCCGGCTCCGCGCGAGGCACCAGCGTCCCGTCCACCCGATAGCGCCGGTCAATGAAGCCCTCCGCCACAAACCTCACGCCTTGCTGCCGCGCCGCCTCCCGCCAGGCACCTTCCGGCGGGCCGACGAGACGGGCATCCGGCACGACCATCTGCATCGCGGCGATAAACGCCTCGGCCAGCCCCCGCGCTTTGTTGCCGTCGTGGTAAAGCGCTCCGTGCGGTTTCACATGCACGATCTTGAGGCCGGCCTCCGTCGCTGGCTGCATCAAGCGCCAGATCTGCGCCTTTACCGATACCCGCAGTGCTTCTGGAGTGATCGCCAAAGACCGACGGCCAAAATACTTCCGGTCTTCGTAGCCCGGATGCGCACCCAGCGCCACCCCGTGGCGGCGCACCACAGCACAGGAATCCCGCATGGTCGCTTCGTCGCCCGCATGAGCACCGCAGGCGACATTCGCCGAGGTGATCCCAGACGAGATCAACGACTCGTCGTCACCCACTCCTTCGCCGACGTCGGCGTTTAAATCAATGCTGGTTAACATGAATTCTCGCTTCTATTTGAGAAGCGAAAGACCGACCTGCAAGCGCGTCAAATCCGCCGCCACCCGCAAGCGCGCCGACTGCGCCTCCGTAATGTCCACCACGCGGAAAACAATCTCCGCCCCGGGCCGAGCCTGCGCCAGTTTTGGCAGGTCAATGGACGCCACGTGCCCGAGTTGCAGGTAGCCGCCGATGGTCTGTCCTTCCGCCATCAACACGATCGGCAGCCCGTCCGGCGGCACCTGCACCGTGCCCGGCACGACCGCGCGCGACCAACGCTCGGCTGCGGCACCGGCGACGAGCAGCGGATCTCCGCTCAAGCGCAGTCCCATGCGATCCGACTTCGCACTCAGGCGAAACACCCGCGACGCCAGCACCTCGGCCGCACCGGTGCGATGACGCTTGAAAAACAGGTCCCAATCGGGTCCCGGCACGAGGCGCACTTCAATCGTGTCTTTGCGGCCCGGCACCGCCACCGGCGGTGCCACCCGCCACGCGGAGCTAGCGGCTCCCGCCACCCGTCCGGCCGCACCAAAGGCCAGCCGGTCGCCCGCCACCAGGGCGCGCCCTTCATGCCCGCCAAAGCCCGCCCCCACCGCCGTCGCCGCGCCACCGAGCACGCCCGCGATGCGCAGGCCTCCCGCCACCGCCACGTATAGCCGCGCGCCTTTGCTGAGTTTGCTTAAATCCAACTCATCCCCCGCCGCCAGCGGGATTGGCCGTCCCGTCGGCACGCCCGCCACGTCCGCCCCCAACAACACCACCGTCGCAGCCGTGGCGAAGCGCAAAACCGGCCCGACGTAGGTGCATTCGAGCAGCGCGGCGTCGGACGCGTTGCCCAAGACCAGGTTCGCCGCCGCCATCGCCCAGGGGTCCATCGCACCTCCCGCCACCACTCCGAAATGCGCGAGACCGCGCCGCGGCCCCGCCTGCACCGTGCTCAGCGTGCCGGGCTTCAAAACTTCCAACCACCCCGCTCCTTCACCATCAACCAGCCGTTTCGACATCGGTGCGCCCGATGCCTTGGCCGCCGCCGGCGGAAGACTCGCGACCGCCATAAACCGCACCCGGTCGCCCGCCGCCATGAGCACCGGCTCCGCCCCGAATGGGTCAAACAAACTCAGCGAGGTGCGGCCGATCAACTGCCACCCGCCCGGCGATTCACGCGGATAAATCCCCGTCTGCCGACCGCCGATGCCGACGCTGCCCGCCGCCACTCGCGCACGGGGTGTGGAGCGGCGGGGCATCACCAGCGCCTTCGGCAGCCCCAGCAAATAGGGAAATCCCGGTGCAAAACCCAATGCCGCCACTTCGTAAACCGCGCCTGCGTGCAATTTCACCACCGCGTCCGCGTCCAGTTTCGCCGCCTTCGCGAGCACCTCCAGGTCCGGCCCGTCTTCACCACCGTAACGCACAGGCACCACATGCTCGCGCGGCTTGCGGGCCTTGGCCGCCGAGGGCATGGCCGCCAGGTGGCGCTCGATCCACTCCCCCACCACCCGCCAAGGCAGCTCACCCCGCGGCGTGGGCACCCGCTCCGGCTCGTAGATTACACCCACACTTCCAAACGCCGGCACGATTTCCACCACCCCCGCCAGCACATCCGCCCGCAGCGCCGCCGCGAGGCCACGCACGCGGCCCAGCAGCGCTGCATCCAGCTCCCCGTCCAATTCAATCAGATACGCCGTATCCCCCATGATGTGCAGACTCATGCACTCACCTTGTGCCGCCTCACCTCCGGCCTCAAGTCCCCATCCGCCACCCCGCCCGCCCAACAACCGGCTGTCCATTCGCGCCGGCTAATCTTTCAACGCGCCCGCCCTGATAACCTCCCGTAATGGGTTGCCCTCGCACCTAAACTGCGGAATCGGTCTTCCCCATGTGTCGCCCATTTCTCGCTCTGCTTCCGCTCGCGTTGTTCAGCGCCCTTTTTTCCGGCTGCCGTAAAAACGAGATCGTCACCTACCGCCTCGTAAAAGACCCCGCACCCGCCGCCGCGCCCGCCACCTCCCCCGGGACCCCGTCCTCCGCACCGATGCCCGCCGCAGTCGCCAGCGCCTCCGCCGATAAGGCCAACATGGCCAACACCGCCGTCACCACCGCCAGCGGTCCCGGCCTCGCCTGGGATGCCCCCGCCTCCTGGTCCGCCGGCCCAGAGCGCCCCATGCGCAAGGCAACTTTCCTCATCGCGGGCGAGGCCGGCGCACCCGGCGCGGAACTCGCGATCACCGCCTTCCCCGGCGATGTCGGCGGCAACCTCGCCAACGTCAACCGCTGGCGCCAGCAGCTTTCCCTAGCCCCCATCACCGAGGCCGAGCTCCGCAACTCCCTTCAACACCTCGACGTCGGGGCCTTGCACGTTGACCTCATCAAGCTCGTCGGTCCGGCCACGCCGCCCGCCGCCCCGCAGGGCGTGCTCGGTGCGCTCGTGCCCTACGCGGGCTCGACTTGGTTTTTCAAACTCACCGGCACCGATGCTGTCGTCACTCGCGAGCAGCCCGCTTTCCTCGCTTTCCTGCGCACTCTGCGTCCCGCCAACTGAGCCCGCCGCCTCCCCCGCCTCCCCCTTAATCTTAAACTTTTGACCTTAACCTCGCTGCGCGAAACGCAGCGTCACCATGCGCGCCGTTTACCAGGAGTTCGTTAAATTTTTCTGCTCTCTTAAGCTCACCGTCGCCTTGCTCGCCTTGTCGGCCGCGCTGGTTTTCCTCGCCACCCTCGATCAGGTGCATCTCGGCATCTGGGCGGTGCAGGAAAAATGGTTCAAAAGCTTCATCGTCCTTCACGACGTAAAGGGCTTCCCGCTCCCCATTTTTCCAGGCGGCTATTTCATCGGCGGTCTTCTGCTCATCAACCTCATCGTCGCCCACGCGAAGCGCTTCGTCTTCACTTGGAAAAAAGCCGGCATTCAGCTCGTTCACTCCGGCTTGATCCTCCTCCTGCTCGGCGAGCTCTTCACCGGTCTCTACCAGGAGGAATACCAA
>JAIYBI010000059.1 GCA_027488595.1 Opitutaceae bacterium
AAAGCATCACACGCACACTTGAGTCCTTTCCACCCGGACCACTCCCGGCGGCGGTGGCACCCGTAGCCCTTCGCTCGGCAAGCCAGGCAATCCCACCAGCGCACGAAAGCGCTAATCCGCTTCGTCGCCGTCTATACGGTCTTCACCTACCCTGCACATGCAGGGCGCTGCGCAATATACGCCTAGCAATGGGCTTCGCTTCCTCGACGTTAGGAAGTATCCTCACCATCTCAGGCCGGGCATTTTCCCATCATGCAAGCGCAGGCAGCAGAGCATCCCTCGCCCCCCCTCCCGCCGCCGGAACCACGCCCGCCCGCGCCTTCGCGCCTCCCGCCCGCTTGGTCTTGGGCGCTGAAGAAATCCACCACCGCAGCCTTCGCCGCCGCTCTTACGCTGTTTCTGGCCATCAGCATCGTCGCGAGTTGGAGCGTGGAGCGTCTGGCGGATTCCCGCCGCAGGGTCGCCGACACCGAGCAGATCTTGCACACGCTTTCCACCCTTCAGCTCGTCGTTACCAAATCCCAATCCCACTCGCGCGGCTTTCTCGCCACGGGCAACGAATCCTTCCTGCGCTTCATGGCTACCGACGCCGCCCGCAGCGACTCGGCTCTGGACGAACTACGAAGCCTCACCGCCGACAATTCCCAGCAACAAACCCGGCTAAAATCACTCGCACCCGAGGTCGAGACGGCGCTGCGCTGGTTTCAAACGATGATCGCGGCCCGCCGCTCCGGCCAGGCCACCGCCACCACCGACGAAATGGTCGAGCAAGGCGAGCGCCTGATGAACGACCTGCACGCCGCCATTGATGAGTTCGGCCAAACCGAGCGATCCCTCCTGCAGGCACGTGAGCGTAAGATGGAGTCTCTCTCCCGCGTCTCGTTTCGCGTCACCGCCTTCGGCACCTTCGCCAGTCTGGTTATCTTCCTGAGCGTCCTGGTCGGCCTCAATCGCGCCGAGGCCCGTCGCACCCTCGCCGAGACGGATCTTCGCCTGCTCAATAGCTCGCTCGAGCAGCGCGTGCTCGCACGCACCGCCGCGCTCGCCGCCGCCAACCAGGAGCTGGAGGCGTTCTCCTACTCCGTCTCCCACGACTTGCGTTCGCCGCTGCGCGCCATGGACGGTTTTAGCATGGCCTTGCTGGAGGATAACGCCGGCAAGCTCGACGCCGCCTCGCAGGATTATCTGCACCGCATCCGCTCCGGCAGCCAGCGCATGGCGAGCTTGATTGATGATCTGCTGAGCCTGGCCCACTTGTCGCGCGATCCGCTGCGCCACGGCCGCGTGGATCTGTCCGCGCTGGCGCGGGAGATCGGCGCGGAGCTGGAGCAACAGAATCCCGGGCGCGGCGTTGAGCTGGTCGTGGCCCCGGGCCTCGTAGCGGAGGGCGACGGGCGTATGCTCGGCGTGGTCCTCACCAATCTGCTCGGCAATGCCTGGAAGTTCACCGGCCGCCGGGCCGGGGCCCGCATCGAGGTCGGCGCGGACAGCGCGGGCGGAGAGCCGGCTTTTTTCGTGCGCGATAACGGGGCCGGTTTCGATCCGGCCTACGCAGGCAAACTTTTCGGCGCCTTCCAACGCCTGCACAGCACGCAGGAGTTTGTTGGCAACGGCATCGGGCTGGCCCTCGTGCAGCGCATCGTGCGCCGCCACGGGGGCCGGGTCTGGGCCGAGAGCGCGGTCGGCCAGGGGGCCACCTTCCATTTCACGCTGGGCAAAAAGGAAACCATACTATGAACCTCAAAAAACTAATCCTGCTGGTGGAAGATAACCCCGACGACGCCGCGCTCACCCGCCGTGTCATGGAAAAACACAGCGTCTATAACCAGGTCATCGAGGCCCAAGATGGCGTGGAGGCCCTCGACTACCTCTTCGGCACCGGCCCGCACGCGGGCCGGGATGTCAGCCAGCAGCCCGACCTCATCCTCTTGGATTTGAAACTGCCCAAAATAGACGGCCTGGAGGTGCTGCGCCGCATCCGGCAGGATCCGCACACCCGCCTCCAGCCAGTCGTGATTCTCACCTCGTCCAAGGAGGAGCAGGATATCGTCACCGGCTACGCCCTCGGGGCCAACAGCTACGTGCGCAAGCCGATTAACTTCACCGAATTCTCCGAGGCCATCCGCCAGCTCGGTTTCTTTTGGCTCTTGTTCAACGAAGCCCCTCCGCCGCCTCGTCCATGAAAACGCCGGCCCCGCCCCTGCGCTGTCTCCTCATTGAGGATTCGGAAGACGACGCCCGTCTCACCCTGCGCTCGCTCCACGCCGCCTACGACGTGACCTCGATCCGGGTCGAGACGCCGGAGGCCCTGCGCGCCGCCTTGGCGCGCCAGCCTTGGGATGTCGTCCTGTGCGACTACCGGATGCCCCGTTTCAGCGGACTGGAAGCACTGGTCTTGCTTCAGGCCAGCGGCCTCGACCTTCCTCTCATCATCGTCTCCGGCACCATCGGCGAGGAGGCCGCCGTGGCCGCCATGCGCGCCGGCGCCCACGACTACGTGATGAAGCATAACCTGCCCCGCCTCGCCCCCGCCGTGGAGCGCGAGTTGCTCTTCGCCGCCGCCCGACGCGACCGTCGCCTCGCCGATGCCGAGTTTGCCGCCTCCGAGGTCCGCTATCGGCGGCTCTTCGACTCGGCGACAGACGGCATCCTCATCGTCAACGCCGACTCCGGCACCATCCTCGACGCCAACCGTTCCCTGCTGGAGCAACTGGGCCTCGTCCGCGATCAGCTCATCGGCCATGTAATCGGCGCCCTGCCCTATTTCCACGCGCTCATCCCGGACGCCGCCGCCTTCGCAGCCTTGCGGGCTCAGCCCAGATTCCTCTGCGACGACCGGCCTCTTTTCACCGCCACCGGGCAACGGCTGGAGGTGGAGCTCGTCACCTCGCTCTACCTCATGGATCATCACCACCTGATGCAGTGCAGCTTCCGCGACATCAGCGCACGCCTGCTTGCCACCGCGCATCTGCGCAAGCTCTCCACCATCATCGAGCAAGCCCCGCTTTCCGTCGTTATCACCGACCTCACCGGCATGATCGAATACGTGAACCCGAGGTTCTGCGCGGTCACCGGCTACACCTTCGCCGAGGCGCTTGGCCAAAACCCCCGCATCCTGAAATCCGGTGAAACACCCCCGGCGGTCTTTCGCGACTTGTGGGAAACCCTCGCCCGCGGCGCGACCTGGGGCGGCGAGTTTCTCAACCGCAAGAAAAACGGCGACGTTTACCTCGAAACCGCCGTCATCGCCCCCGTCGTGGATGACCACGGCCACGCCACCCACTACGTCGCGCTCAAGGACGACGTCACCGCGCAACGACACCTCGTCGCCGAGTCCGAAGCCTTGCTCGCCAAGGAGCGCGAGATGTCGGCCATGAAGTCGCGCTTCATCGCCGTCACCTCCCACGAGTTCCGCACCCCCATGTCCACCGCCATGGCTTCCGCCGATCTGCTCCACAACCACATTGACCACCTCCCGCTCTCCAAACGCGAAGAACTCTTCGAGCGCATCACCTCCGCGCTGCACCGCATGACCGGGATGCTCGACGAGCTCCTCCTCCTCAACCGTGTGGAGGCCAATCGCGTCGAGGTCAGCCTCGCCCCGCTCGATCTTTGGACTTTCACCCAAAGCGTCATTGAGGAACTGCGCCTGGGGGACCGCGACGCCCATCGTTTCGAACTCGATGGCTCCGGCCCGGCCGCCCGCGTTTTGAGTGATGTCAACCTGCTGCACCACATTCTCTCCAACTTGCTCAGCAACGCCGCGCGCTACTCCCCTGCCGGCTCAATCATCACCACCCGTCTCACCCTCGCGCCCGGGCAGGTGCGGCTATCCGTCGAGGACCAGGGCATCGGCGTGCCCGCGGCCGACCGCGAGCGCATCTTCGAGTCTTTCGAGCGCGGCTCCAATGTCGGCGTCATCAAAGGCTCCGGCCTCGGCCTCAACATCGTCAAACGCATGTGCGGTCTGCTCGGCGGCTCCATCACCTTCGAGGCCCCTCCCGCCGGCGGCAGCCGCTTCATCCTCACCCTCCCCCGTTCCACCGGAACGGAGAGCCCGTAGCTTCGCTTGTGACGATCGCGCCCGCACGCCAGCGCCCGCGACTGTGCGGCATTGGACAAGATATGCGGCATCTTCGGTTTTGCCGCCGCCCCGTTCCCAATCTAGTTCTAAGTTTCTAACGGCAGGTTCATTCCCATGGACACCTCCCCGCCAAGCCCTCCGCCCTCGGCCCCGTCGCCGCTCACGTTCCACACGCCCCCGGAGCGCCCGCCCCTGCCTTCCTCCCCCTCACGCGTTCTGGCCGGCATCGCCTTCGTCCTTTCAGGCGGCACCGGTCTTCTCACGCTCGCAGCGTGGACCATGGACCAATGGCAGATCGTGACCTTCGGCACCGACTCCATTCCGATGGCCCCGATGACGGCCCTGCTCTTCGTCGTCCTGAGTCTGGCGCAGTTTTCCCGTTTGGTGAACGGCGGCACACCGGCGCGCGAGCGTGTCATCCTCGCCTTCACCGCGCTGGCGGCCCTCGCCGCGCTGGCCGAGTTGTCGCGCGATTTGCACGGGCTGTCTTTGCCGTGGGATGCCCAGGGCTTCGGCATCGAAACGGCGTTCGGTTTGATCGCGATCGGTCGCATGGCCCCGCTCACGGCAGTGTGCTTCCTGCTCGCCGCCCTTTCCGCGGCGACCCGGAGCGCGGGGCCGGGCCAGTCCCGGCTCGCCTCTTGGGCGGGCAGCCTCGCCGCCTTCGCCGGGTTGCTGATCGCGGGCGTGGTGGTGCTCGGCTACGCCGCCGGCACACCTCTCGACTACAGACCCGGGCGCGTGCCCATGGCCTTGCTCACCGCGCTGGCGTTCATCGCCCTGCTCGGCGGCCACTTGCTCACGGATCGGGGCGGTGAGTTGCTTGCCGCATGGCGGCGTCACGAAGGCGAAGAATCAGAAGACGCGCCGCACGTCGCACGCTACCTGACCCCGGGCCGGATTATCGCCTTCAGCATGCTCGCACTCGCGGTTTTATCCGGCGGCTTCTTCTATCTGCGCAGCAACCAGACCGCGGCCCGCCTCACGCTGCAGGCCACACTCACCGCCGTGGTGGATCTCAAAGCGAACGAAATCGAGGCCTGGCGACTCGAGCGTCTGGGCGACGCCCGGGTTGCCACCGCCTTCCCTTCCCTCGCCCGCGTTGTCAGCACCCTCGGCACCTCGCCCGGCCCGGAACTTGACGCGCAGGCGGACTTGGCCGCCTACCTCACCACT
>JAIYBI010000217.1 GCA_027488595.1 Opitutaceae bacterium
GCAAAAAAGTGGTAGGGGTCACCGGGGCGAAACATGTTGCTGGTATCATGTTTTTCGGTATCCCACGTAACGGCATAGAAGCCCGATTCATAGGCGCCGGCGGGGGCGTATTCGATGCTCGCGGCGAGCGAGACGGCGACGGCGGGCAAGGTGGCGAGTTTGGCGGTGGTGACGGAGGAATCCTGGAGCTGGGTGGTGCCGATCGCGGCGGCGGCAACTTTGGCGGTGGTGACGGCCAGGTTGGCGAGGTCGGCGGTCTGGACGGCGCCGTCAATAATCTCGCCGGTATTGATTACGTTGTAGGCGAGATCGATGTTCTGGATGGTGGCGGTGGCGATCTCGTTTGAGGTGATCGCACCGGCGGGGATCTTGGCCGTGGTGAGCGAGGTGTCGGCCAGTGTGGCGGTGGTGACAGCGAGGTCGGCAAGTTCGGTGGTGCCGACGGCGAGGGGGGCAATCTTGGCGCTGGTGACCGAGCCGGCGGCGAGCTTGGCGTTGGTGACGGAGAGATCGGCAAGGTCGGCGGTGACAACGCCCAGGTTGGTGAGTTCGTTCGTGCCCACGGCACCGGTCGCGATCTTGGCGGTGGTGACTGCGCCGGTCGCGAGGTCGCCGGTGGCGACAGTGCCGTCCAGGATCTGGGTGGTGGTGACGGAACCGGTGGCGAGTTTGGCCGAAGTGATGGTGGCATCGGCGATTTTGGCGGCGGTGACGTTGAGATCGGCGAGGTCAGCGGTGGCGACGGTGCCATCGAGGAGCTGGGTGGTGGTGACGGAGCCGGTGGCGAGCTTGCCGGCAGTGATGGTGGCGTCGGCAAGGTTGGCGGCCGTGACGGTGAGGTTGGCGATCTTGGCTCCCGTAACCGCACCGGCGGCGAGGTCGGCGGTGGCGACGGCACCGTCCTGCAAGTCGGCGGTGGCGATGGAGCCATCGAGGATCTTGTCGGTGTTAACGGACGCGAAGCCGAGCTTGGAGGTGGTGATCGAGCCATCCACGAGGGTGCCTGCGGTGACGCTGTTGTTGGCGAGTTTGCCGGCGGTAACGGCACCGTCGGCGAGTTTAAGGGAATTGACCGAACCGTCGGGGATGGAGGTAGCGTGGGTGGCGAACATGGCGAAGGCCACGCTGGCGATGCGTTGGTCGGGGGTGAGAAGCTGGAAGCCGTTGACGCCGTCACTAAACCACACGCGCAGACGGACGTCGGAGCCGCCGAAGGCGCTGGCCGTGAGCGGGACCATGCCGGATGAGGGGTTGCCAAGGAGCACGGAGTAGAGGCCCTTGTCACACGAAAGGCTGACGCTGGCGGTGGGCACCCCGGCTGCATTCACTGTGGCGAGCGAACCGTCGTTGCTCCAGTAGATGGCGGTCTCGCCCGGGAAGCCGCCGTAAGCACCATTGACGAGGGCGAACTTGAAGAGACCGGTCCCGGTGAAGTTGACGCCCCCCACGGCCACGCGGCCTTGGTAAGACATCATCTGCGGGATCTGCGCGGCGACCGGGTTCGCGAGGGCGAGGAGGGTGAGCAACAGCGCGCTATCGGCGCGGCGGCGAAGACAGGCGGTGAAGGCGGCGCGGAACAAGGCTGCGATAAAAAATTGTGCCGGAGGTTTGGAGTTGTTGAGGACGAGAGGAATCATGGAGAGGAGACCGGGGAGAGCCGGCGGGTTCGTGGAAATCAGGCGGTGGGGGGTGCAAAGCCCATGCGGGAAACGCTGCGGGTTGCAGTGGCTAACGAAAGTCGGTAGCGAATGCATACCACTTCGACTAGGAAAAACCGATCGGCATTTGCACTTTTTCGCGGATGCACGCGGTGACGGCGGGGCAAGAAGTGAGCCGCAAGAGCGCCGCGCGAAGGGTGCTCGGCGTGTAGCCCAGCGGCCGACAGACACGCCGCAGATGGAGATCTGCTTCGGGTGAGGATCGTCAAGAGCGGCGGCAGAGTGCTAAAAAACGTTGTGCGCCCAACGAGAAAACGTTCTGCCGGGTCTCTGGAAAGACAGACGAAACCCGCGGCACTGTTCATCGCTGGCTCCTGAAATTTCCCACAAAAAACCCCAGAGACTTCACAAAGTCTCTGGGGCTAAAATGGCTGCCCGAGGCGCGGCACATCTCGAAAAATTCGCCCCGCCTAACGGTTCAATTCATGATTACTGTCCAGCCTAGACAACGTTGGAATGCGCCTGTCGTGGACGCACCGTTTATTGCCCACCTCGGACTTCGATCCGGGCCTCCGATCCCCTCGCCGGCACCCACGGTGATAACGCAGAAGCAATCGACAGCATCCACCATCCGCATGGTTCGGAGTTGGGTCGTCGAATTGAAGCGCGACGCCAACCTTAAGTTGTCGGACATTGCCCGCAAACACGGGTTGAGCCGCGCGCGCGTAACACAGCTCATGCCGCTTGCTCTGCTCGACGAGAAGCTGGTCACAGAAAAACTGCGGATGGATCGGAAGGCCAGCGTGCGCGATATGCTGAAACTCGCCGTTCGGTAAGTAATGTAAGTGTCTAAGGGCCACTGGATATGTAGCCAATGTGGCCCTTTCAATAGGAACGTGATGCGGAACATCGTTGCCCTTGACTTTCGCATCGTCTGACGCGACCCTACCCTGTTCCTTGGTTAGCCTTTTGTTTGAAAAGATCAGTAAAAGCATTTTTCAAGCGCTCCCCTATTCATCTAGCGTAGCACTACCCACACCTCGTCTGAGGTGTAGAAAAAATTGGTCATTGGACATTTGGCATCGGTCATTAACCCCACACCTCGTTTGAGGTGACGAAATCTTAAAAGCCGCCGATCAAGGGCGGCTTTTTTATGCCCATTATTCTCCTCACTTGAACGCCAGCGCACCTACGCTCAAGGCCGTTATCGTCGGTGCTGGAAGGTGAACCTCGGCTATGATCTGAACGGCGCCGGTTTTAGGATTCCGGCGCCGCGAGGTTCA
>JAIYBI010000514.1 GCA_027488595.1 Opitutaceae bacterium
AGGAACGGGAAAGACATCGGAAGCACAGGGGTTGTTCTTACCATGAGGCGTGCCCTTTCCCCATGCACAACCATTCAAGCGCCTGACTGTAAGATAGGGTTTTCGCCGCCTCCTCCTTTCCCGCGCGGCTAAGCTGCAACCAGCCCCGCCATTTCATGCCCCGCCCCGTGTTGTCTTTTGCCTGCCTCCTCGCCGCGTCCGCTCCGTCACTTCCGGCCTTAGCGGCCCCGGTGCCTGCTCCGGCGGCGGAGCTGTTTCCCCTAACCTCCGTTCGCCTGCTCCCCGGCGGTCCGTTCTCGCCCGCCGTCGCAGCCAATCGCGCCTACCTTGTCGCGCACGACCCCGACCGTCTGCTCGCCGCCTTTCGCCGCGAGGCCGGCCTCGAGCCGCGTAAACCTTCCTACGGCGACTGGGAGAGCATGGGCCTCGATGGCCACAGCGCCGGGCACTACATCTCCGCCCTAGCCGACATGTTCGCCGCGACCGGTGACTCCGAGCTGCGCCAACGCCTGGATTACATGGTGAACGAACTCGAGCTCTGTCAGCAGGCCGCCGGCGACGGCTACCTGGGCGGCATTCCGGGCGGGCGCGCATTCTGGGCTGAGTTCGCCGCTGGAAAAATCAAAGCCAGCAGCTTCGCTCTGAACGACAAATGGGTGCCTTGGTATAATCTCCACAAAACCTTCGCCGGCCTGCGCGACGCCTGGCTCGTCGCCGGCAACAGCAAGGCACGCGAAGTCCTCGTGCGCTACGGCGACTGGTGCGAGCGCGTGACCTCCGGCCTCTCCGACGCCCAGATGCACGACATGCTCCGCGCCGAGCAAGGCGGCATGAGCGAGGTCCTGGCCGATCTCTCCGTCATCACCGGCGACGAGAAATACCTGCGCCTTGCGAAGCGCTTCGAACACCACGCCGTGCTCGATCCGCTGATCCGTCACGAGGACAAGCTCACCGGCCTCCACGCCAACACCCAGATTCCAAAGGTCATCGGACTCCAACGCGTCGCCGCTCTCACCGGCGATGCGGCCGCCGCCTCGGGTGCCCGCTTTTTCTGGGACACAGTGACCGAACAACGCTCCGTCGCCTTTGGCGGCAACAGCATGGCCGAGCACTTTAATGACGCGCATGATTTCCGCGCCCTACTCGAACACCGCCAGGGCCCGGAAACGTGCAATACCTACAATATGCTGCGCCTCACCGTGCAGTTGTTTACCGCCGCGCCGGACGCCGCCCAGGCCGACTGCTACGAGCGCGCCCTCTACAACCACATACTCGCCTCCATCAACCCCGAGCACCCCGGTTACGTTTATTTCACTCCCGTCCGCCCCAACCACTACCGGGTCTATTCGCGACCCGGGACGCACTTCTGGTGCTGCGTCGGCACCGGCATGGAAAACCCGGGAAAATACGGCGAATTCATCTACGCCCGCGCCCACGACGGCCTCTACGTCAATCTCTTCATCGGCTCTGAACTCACCGCGCCAGGCCTGGGCCTCATGCTCCGCCAGGAAACCGCGTTTCCCGACGAAGCCCGCACCGTCCTCGTGCTCAAACTCGCCAAACCCGCCACCTTCACCCTGCGCCTGCGCCACCCCGGCTGGGTGGCCGCCGGAGACTTCGCGGTGCGCGTGAACGGCCAACCCGTCACCACGACGTCGCAGCCGTCCTCCTACGCCGCCCTCGTCCGCGAATGGCGCGACGGCGACACCGTCGAGATCGAGCTGCCCATGCGCACCACCACCGTGAGCCTGCCGGACGGCTCCCCATGGCGGGCGATTTTCCACGGCCCCATCCTGCTCGCCGCCCCCGCCGGCACCGACCACCTCGAAGGTCTTCGCGCCGGCGAAGGCCGCAGTGCCCACATCGCCAACGGCCCGCTCGTGCCCCTCGACCAGGCACCCGTGCTTCTCGCCTCCCCCGAGGCCATCTCCGCCCATGTCGCGACCGATGCCGCCGCCGGGCCTCTACATTTCCGCCTGACGGACCTGGCCTCGCCCTCCCCCGCCGAGGGCCTGCCACTCGTGCCTTTTTTCCGCCTGCACGACGCGCGCTATCAGATCTATTTCAACACCACTACGGCGGCCGCCCATGCCGAGACACGCGAACGCACCTCCGCCGCCGAGCGCGCGAAACTCGACCGCGAGGCAGCCACGCTCGATGTCGTGACCGCCGGTGAACAGCAGCCCGAGGTGGATCACTCCTTCGAGGGCGAAGATACCATCACCGGCGAACACAAGGGCCGCCACTGGCGTCACGGACGCTGGTTCGCCTATACTCTGGCCACCCGCGGTGCGGCGGCGGCCGAGCTGGTAGGCACCTACTGGGGCGGCGACCGGGACCGGAACTTCGACATCACCGCCGGCGAATCAATACTCGCCGTTGAACACCTCGACGGCTCCGGCCCGAAAGAGTTTATCGAACGCCGCTATCCACTCGCTCCCGGCGTCCTTGCCTCGGCGCGCGACGGCACGCTCCGGATCAAGTTCTCCGCCCACGCCGGATCACTCGCAGGCGGCGTTTACGAAGTCCGCCTGATGCGAATCGCCAAACGCTGATTCTGGTCCGCCGACGTCCAGCGTCTCGAATGGTGCCAACACCCACCGTGATCGCATGTCGCGGCATATTGGGCTCGCCAAAAAATCACGAACGGCGGCGCGGCGCGTCCGACGGTCGAGCGTGGCAAGGCGGGTGCGCCCATCGCGGGGAGATCCGGGCTCGTCAAAACCGATATGCCCGGTGCGACCGATACCTCGCACCCGCGGCTCTCGGGACGGTTTTGTATTACGCCGTAGTTTTTTCAACCCAGCGCCCCGGAAACAGCAATGCACGTGGCGTCTCGGGTAATCCTCGCTCGTTGCGTTGCAACTGCGCCACCACGAGATCCACCGCATGCCCCGCGATGACTTCGTAGCCTTGGTGCACGCCCGGCATTCCCGATCGCAC
>JAIYBI010000169.1 GCA_027488595.1 Opitutaceae bacterium
CCGGCCGCGCCGTCGCCGGGCCCCGCTACCGTTTCGACATCTCCCGCCGCTCCGCCGAAACCGATCTCGTCGCCCCCGCCCCCATCATCCTCGTCGAAGGCCTCTTCGTCCTGGCCGACCCCCGCCTCCGCCGCGCCCTCGACCTCAAAATCTTCGTCCACACCCCGTCCGACGTCCGCCTCCTCCGCCGTATCCGCCGCGACACTACCGAACGCTCCCACCCGCTGCCCGAAGTCCTTGAGCGCTACGAAACCCACGCCCGCCCCGGCCACGAAAAACACGTCGAGCCCTCCCGCGTCCACGCCGACCTCGTCTGGGACCAGCTCACCGACAAATCCTTCCCCGCCCGCATCCTCCGCCAGCTCCGAGCGACTAGCCACTAGCTACTCTTCCCTCCGCCACCTTCCGCCATTCGTGTCCTTTCGTGTCCATTCGTGGTTAAAAACTTCCGTCCTCCGTCCTCCGCCATTCGTCATTAGACATTCGTCATTGGTCATTCCCCTCCTCCCTCCTCCGCCCTCCCCTGGACTCACCGCTCACGCGTATTCAGGCTCTTGCAAACAAGTCACTCCGCCACACACTGCCCAACATGCCCGTCGCCGCACTCAGTAAAAATAAGCTCCGCAGAAAAGCGGCAACCAGACGTGCCCCGAAGCCTGCGTTCAGATTCCCGGTCGGCCACCCTTTTGCCGGCATTGAAGATGCCTTTGGCTCCATCAACATCCCGGTCCCCCCCGCGCCAAAACGTAAAGCCGTCATCCGTGGCCGCATCCTCGCCGATCATAATACTTGATGCCGGACCGCTCATCGCGGCCATCAACACCTACGAGGCGGAGTCCCACGCTTGGGTGATGAGATGTCTGTCCGCCCCCCGTAGCGGTTTCATTGTCACGAGTGCCGCCGTCGCAGAGGCGACACATCTTCTCCAAAATCAACCAGCTGCCTTGACGCAGCTCCGACGTATCGTCGAACGCATCACGGTCGAAGATCCGGCCCCCGTCGCGGTTCTTGAGGAGATGGAAAAATGGAAAACCCGGATGGACTACGCCGATGCTTGCGCCGTGATTCTGGCCAGACGTCACCGTGGAGCCGTTGTCCTGACGGCTGACCACCGCGACTTCTCCGTCTATCGAGTGCCTTTTATCTCTCCCCTCGGCGAGTTCCGGCCGTAGTCAACTCGCCGACAAATTTTTCCCCGCCCGCATACTCGCCCGCCTCCGCGCCACCTGTCCCAACCAGGCGAAATCCTAAATCCTAAGCCGCTAAATCCTAAAAACACTCCGCCATATTCCTTCCTGAAGTTTCAGATTTCCGCACTTCAGGTTTCAGGTCTTCGCCTTCAGCTCTCAACCTTCATCCTCCTTCCCCTTTTCGTGCCTTTCGTGCCGTGCCCTGCGAAGCCTTGGCGTAGCAGGGTGTTTAGTGGTTAAAAACTCCGTCTCCCTCAGGTTTCAGGTTTCAAGTTTCAGGTCTCCTTCTCCCCTCCTCCTCATGACTCCCAGCATCGACCTCTTCGTCTTCGTGGACGCCCTCGGCTGGGAACTCGCGCAGCGCCGCCACTTCCTCGCCGACCTGCTCCCCCATCGCCAGCCCTGCGACACCCTCTTCGGCTACTCCTGCACCTGCGATCCCAGCATCCTCACCGGCACCCTCCCGCACGAGCACGGCCACTTCTCCTTCTTCGCCTACGACCCCAAAAACTCCCCCTTCCGCTGGGCGCGCTGGCTCGGCTGGCTTCCCGGTCTCGTCGCCGGCCACCACCGCGTGCGCAACCGCGTCAGCAAATGGGTCGCCGCCCGCGAAGGCTACACCGGCTACTTCCAGCTCTACAGCACGCCCTTCAAACGCCTACCCCTCCTCGACTACACCGAGAAGCGCGACCTTTACGAACCCGGCGGCATCCTCGGCGGCCAGCCCGCCATTTTCGAATACTGGAAAAAACTCGGCATCCCCTGGACGCGCTCCGACTGGCGCGCCGGCGACCAGGCCAACGTGGACGCCCTCGCCGCCCGCCTCCGCGAGGGCAAGGTCCGCCTCGCCTACCTTTTCAACGCCGGCCTCGACGCCACCATGCACGCCCACACCACCACCGGGCCCGAGACCGACGCCGCCTTCGCCCGCCTCGAAAAATGGCTGCGCGAACTCGACGCCCTTGCCCGCCAAAACTACACCGAGGTCCGCTGGCACATCTTTAGCGACCACGGCATGGCCGACACCCGCGAGTGCACCCGCATGATGCCCGAGTTCGACACCGCCTTTCCCGAGCTCCGCTACGGCCGCGACTACGCCGCCGCGTGGGATTCCACCATGGCCCGCTTCTGGTTCCCCGGCGACGCATCCGTCCGCCCCAAAGTCGAAGCCTGGCTGGCAGCCCGCCCCGAAGGCCGCATCATCACCGACGCCGAGCTCTCACGCTGGGGCTGCCTCTTCCCCGATCGTCGCTACGGCGAGTTGTTCTACCTCCTCGACGAAGGCACGATCTTCGCCCCGTCCTTCATGAACCAACGCCGCGTCCCCGGCATGCACGGCTTCGACCCCGACCTGCCCAACTCCCGGGCCTGCTGGCTGACCAGCCACCCTGTGCAAAACCCGCCCGCCCGCATCGAACAAATCTACCACGTAATGCAGACCGCCGCCGACCGAATTGCCTCCGAGAGGCCCGCCCGGTAGCGGAACGACGGAGTCGTTTCGTTCCCGCACGCGGAAAATCCAAAGCAAATAGCTCCTAGCCTCCCTCCTCAGGTCTCCGGTTTTAGGCCTCAGTCCTTAGGTCTCCTTCGTTTCCTCCGTCCTCCTTTCGTGTCATTTCGGGGTTTTAGTAGGCTACCCTCCGTTTAATCTTACGAGATGAAGCCTAGGGCTCAACTCGTGTCCGTCGATTCGGGGCAACCTCACCTCACCTGAATTCTTCCGGCGTTTAATCTAAACGATCCCTGGTTGGTTTGGATGGTCATTTTAAGGCTATCAACTTCACGAGATGTTATGCAGGTCGCCAAATTGACCGACTTGCAATAGCGGTTCCAGGACTTAACGGGATCGGCTTACTGGCAATTGTGCTGCCGGTCCCATGCGTTGAACAGTCCTCCCGGTTCATGCTCCGATACCCTAATTTTCCGCATCCGAAACCTTCACTGCGTTAACAATGATATCTCGTCTAAAAATTCTAACCAACATTTGCCTTGTGCTGTGTTTGACTACGGCCTGCCGCGACACCACCACAAAACCGAATTCGCTTCAAACTGAACTATCCGACAAGCTGAACGCGGCGCTCGCGATGGACAAAGGAACACCTCGTCACAACACACTATGCCAGATTGCGACCGAAGCGGCTTCAGCGGGCGAAGTGGATCTCGTTTTCAAGGCGATTACCGAGATCCACCCGAATCATCGCAATAATCTCCTTTCCACTTGCAGCAAAGCACTTGCAAAGCATGGCAAAACGCCGGAAGCAGTGTCACTCGCAAAGCAGATAACCAATGACACGAGCCGCAATAACCTCCTGGCTCAGATTGCCGGCGGAAACGTCGAGTAAGCTTCGAAAACAGACGAATCAGACGGGGCCAATCCAATGGGGTCAGACCGAGAATCGTGGGCCAATCCAATGGGGTCAGACCGAGAATCGTTGATTATTTCACTTCCTGCGCCGCGCTCACTCCCCCGCCATCGCGTCGAGCAACTTGCGGCCGAGCGCGCGTTCGCGGCTCACCGTCACCTCGCCGTCGCTGCGCACGCGCAAGGTCAGGCGCTCGCCACGCTCCACCGCCCAGGCGCCTTCGTGACGCTCGCCCGCCGCGCTCCATGTCAGGCCTACCACCCCTGTGCGCTCCGCCGGACGAAACCGTTCGTAACGGCTCTCCTCCGCACCCAGCACGCCCAGCGCGACGGACACTCCCGCGCAGCCGAGCACCGTCTCCTCCAGCGCCGCCGGTCCGTCGTTGTAAACCACCGCTCGCACGCCAAGCGCCCCGGCCACCAGCATCCATCCTTGCACCACCAGCACGATCAAGGCCGCAAGCAGGCTCCAGCGCCAGCGCCGGGGGCGAGGACTTTCATTCACCGTGCCGTTCATCGCCGTGCCCGTTGCTCGCGACGATCCCGGTGCGCCTCGGCCTTCTTCAAGACCTCCACCAACTGCGCATTCGTGATCGGCTTGGTGATATACGTATTCATTCCGGCCATACGCGCCGATTCGCGTTCTTCGTTAAACACATTCGCGGTAAATGCCGCCAGCAAGGGCCGCTCGTAGGGGTCCTGCCGGAGCAGGCAGATGCGACGCGCCGCTTCCAGACCGTCCATGACCGGCATCTGCATGTCCAGCAGCACAAGATCAAAAACCTCTTGCTCCACCGCCTCAACCGCGAGCCTGCCGTTCTCAACCAGCACCGCCTCGATACCGTGGCGGCGCAGCATGAGTATGATCACCCGCTGGTTGTTGACGTTGTCCTCCGCCACCAAAATCCGGAGCGGGCGCGTCGTGGGCGCCACCGCCGCTTGCTTTGTGTCAACCACCGGAGGCAAGCTGGTGTGCTTGCGCCAGCATTCGCCGAGTAACTGGCGCAAAGGCTCGGGCCACATCGGCTTCAGCGTCACCCCGGCGCAAAGCAAACGCGCGTCGGACGGCACGGCTGAATCAGAACTCATGATCACCAGTGCAGGGCGACCGCCGGATGGAGCGGCCGACAGTCGGCGCACCAGTTCGGCCCCGTCCATGCCCGGCATGTGGAAATCGGTGATCACCATATCCCAGTCCGCCGCCCGGGTCTGCGCCAGCGCGGCCTCGCCGTCTGCGACCAAGACACTCTTCGCGCCCCACACGCGCAGCCATTCCCCGAGGATGGTGCGGTTCACTTCAAGGTCGTCCACCACCAGCACGCGCAGCCCCCTCGGCAGCTCGGCACGGTCTGGCGCCGCCGCGCGGCTCATTCCGGCCGGTCCGGCGCGCAAGGGTAGCCGCACGGTGAATGCCGTGCCTTCGCCGGGCTGGCTGGTGACGGTAATGTCGCCACCCATGCACTCGATGAGACGACGGGTTATCACCAGACCGAGTCCGGTGCCGCCGTAGCGCCGGGTGGTGGAGGAATCGCCCTGGGTGAATGATTGGAAAAGTTTACCAAGCACTTCCGGCGTCATGCCGATGCCGGTATCGCGCACCGTCATCACCAGTGGAACAATGTCACGGTTGTCCGAACCGGATTCGCCGACGGCAAGCTCAAGCGTGACACTCCCGCGCGCGGTAAACTTCACCGCGTTGCTCAGGAGATTCAACACCACCTGCCGCAGACGGATGGAGTCGCCGATGAAATGGTCGGGCAGGTTCGGCGACATCCGCGAAACGAGCTCGATATCCTTGGCCTGCGCCGCGCCCCGGAGGATGTCGCAGGCCTGGGCGCAGAGCACGGAGAGATGAAAGGGAGCCGACTCCAGCTCGATGCGCCCCGACTCGATCTTCGAGTAGTCGAGGATGTTGTTGATGAGATCGAGCAGCGCCTGGCTGGAGTTAAGAATCGTGCGGAGGTAGTCGAGTTGTTGCGCATCGAGCGGAGTGCCTTCAAAAAGCGAGGCCATGCCGATCACCGCATTCAGCGGCGTGCGTATCTCGTGGCTCATGGTGGCGAGGAAGGCGCTCTTGGAGCGGTTGGCCGCCTCGGCTTCGTCGCGCGCCACCCGCAGCCGGGCGCGCGATTGCTCCAGCACCTCCTCGCGTCCGATGGCTTGCGCCACCAGGCCAAGGCTGGTGCGCAAACCTTCGTCCAGGTTGAAGCGGGAGCCGAACACCACGCAGAGGGATCCGACGGCGCGTTCATCACGCTGCACCGCCTGGCCGACATAGGTATCCAGTTTATAATTACGGACGTTTGGATCGCTCTGCGCGAAAGGCGTATTGGCCAGGTCGCTCAGGTAGAGGAATGATTCCTTGGAGCGGATCACCTCGTAGCAGAGGTGACCTTTCGCTGCATCTCGCGTCGCGAAACCAGGCGGCGGCTGAAACTGGCCGACTGCAACCAGCTCCTCGCCGTCGAGTTGACTGTAAAGGGCGCAGTCCGCACCGAAAATGCGGCCGGTCAATGCGGTGAGGCTCTGGACGTTCGCTCCAAAGTCGTCCCCCAGCTCACTCAGACAGCGGTTAATCTGCTCCATGCGTTCACGCTGCAAGCGCAGGGCCTGCTCCATCGCCAGCTCGTGGGTGATGTCGCGCTCGATCGCCATGAAGCCGGCCAGGGCGCCGTCGGCGGCGTGGAGGGGCTGGCACTCGATGGCGATGTCGTAGGCGCTGCCGTTTTTGTGATAGTTGCGCAGGGTCGTCCGAAAGCCCTCCCCGGCATGGACGGCACGGCTGATCTCGCGAACCCTCTCCGCATCGGTCTCGGGGCCTTGCAAGAACGCTCCCGGCCGCCGCCCCACTACCTCCGCCAGGCTGTAACCGGTGATGCGGGTGAAGCCCCCGTTGACCCACTCCAGCCGTCCGCTTGCATCGGTGATCGCCACGGCATTGTCCGTTCGCTCCGCCACCAATGCCAGGCGTCGCGCCGTCTGCCGGCTGCGCATGAGTTCATCCTCCTGCCGACGGCGGGCGCGGAGATCAATCACGGACACCACGATGCCTTTCCATTGACCTGAATCCTGGGGCACGAAGCGGAGTTCTACCGGGATGCCCTCGCCCTCGGTCAGGAGCTTCGCGTTGAGTTCGCAGCCCAGACCGTTGCGCAGAGCGGACCAGACCGGCTTGAAGCCTTCGCCGTTTTCGGTCTCGAACAGGGTAGCCAAGGCCAGCCCGGGCAGACTCTCCGCCGCGCGCCCGGCAAGTTGAGCCAGGCTTGCGTTTGAGTAGGTGATGCAGCCGGCGGCATCCACCAGCAGCAGGCCGTGGGGCAAGGCACGCATCACTTGCGCGGAGCGCATCCGCTCTTCATCCAGGGCATCGCGGACCCGCCGCGCCCCGTCCACGTCGAGCGCGGTGCCCGCCAGCAAAACGGCGAGACCCTTCGCGTCGCGCTGCACCACCCGGCCGCGCAACAACATCCAGCGCCAGCCTTGGACGGTGTGCAGACGCACTTCGGCCTCGAAGGCCCCTTCCCCGCCTGCTTTCACCGCAAGCCTGAGTTTACGGCGCTCGTTCCGGTGGACACACCGCAGCCATTCCCGCAGCGGCCACACCTGTGCATTCACCGCAAAGAGGGTTTTACCGCGTTCACCTAAACTCAGGCCTCCATCAGCCCAGGCCAGTTCCCAGGTCACCATGTCGGCGCCGACGAGAGCGGTATCGAGGCGACGCGAAATCGCCGCGAGCCGCCAGCTCCATTCCAAGGAACGGCGATGGGTCCAAAATCCAGCCGCGCCAAGAGCGATCAGGAGCAAAAAGGCGCAATGCACGTAGAGTTGGCGGCGGCTGATCTGCCGGTGCCACTCCAGCGCGGGCACATCCACGCCGACCACGCCATAGACGGTGCCGACGGGCGCACTGCCGCCGCCCCGCAGGATGGGGGCGAACGCGCTTACCCATACGCCCCACTCATCCTTGGAGGGCGGACTGAAAACCGGCGAACGCGTCTCCATCACTTGTGTCCAGAGCGCCGCGTCCTCTGATTCAACCACCGTTCCGGGCTCGGTGAAGGCGGTGCTGTCCGGTGCTTCCGCGTCCACGAGGTAAACCAGATGACCGTCACGGATCCCCGCCACATACATGAAACGCGCACCGGTGATGTTGGCCCGCGCCGCGCGTAATGTCCCCCGCAGCCGGACGAAGCTCGCACTCTCCACCTCAGACGGCACGCCCGCCAGACCCGCCACACGCTCGCCCTCCAATCCGGGCGCGATCAGGGTTACGGCGTTCACCAGTTCCTGTTCGCATTGCAATCGGAAAGCGATTCGCAGCCCAGCCCCGGCGCCCAACACCGCCACCAACCCGGCAAAAAGCGTCCACGCGTGCCACCGCCCCTTGAGCAACGCGCTTCCTACGCTGCCCAGTTCGGTCACACCTTGGAACGTCTTCCAAGCCGAGTCCCGATAGATTCCCCAGAGTCGCTGCAACCACCACCACGCCGCCAGCAGTCGCGCTCCGGCCCAAAGCGCATGCAAGAGCGGCGCGAACCCGGCGCTTTCGCCGAAGTCCAGCATGCGCAACACGCCGTCCTCAAGCATCAGACTCGAGGCGATAAGGCCGAGAGACACCGCATCGAGCCACGCAATTCCGCGCCCTGACTTCCGGGATCCACTCGACCTGCCCCAAGGCCAGGCAAGCAAGGCCGCGAATACGGCCATCAACGGGCGGGCCGCCGGCACTTCGATCGCAAAAACTCCCAACACCACCGCCACAAGACCCACCGCCAGTCGTTGCCCCAGTGTTCGTCCTATCATGCCGGCCGCCGCCAGCGACACCAGCGCGCCTAAGCCAAGGAGTCGCAATCCGGTCGTGACCGGCAGATCCCACGCGAATGCCAGCAATTCCCACCACGCCCGAATACCGAGAAAAACAAAGCCTGCCGCCCAACACCGCCAACCCACCTCTCCCGGCCGCGCCCGCGCGAGCGCAAGACCCATGCCGCCCATTGCGATCAGGATCAGACCAAAGAGAAAAATCACCGTGTCCATGGTCGCTCTTTAACTCCCGCACGCGGAGTCCAGCCAGGGGTGGCGGCTGATAATCTCCCGGCGTGATTCCGCGGCCGCCGCGCAAATGGTGCTTTTTTGCCGCTGCCACTCGGCCCGCGGTTCTTCACCCCGTTCTATTGATTGCATCAGCAACGCGAGCCGGCGCAATCCCCACATCGAAACGAAGCCGCGGAGCCGGTGCAGCGCGGACACCACCTCCGCATCGCTGTCCAGCCCGTCCAATTCGAGGAGTTCCCGCTCCAAATCCCCGACCATATCGCACCACATCCCGGACAACACCTTCCGTTGCGGAGGGTCGTTCATTTCCCCGATCAGCTCCGAGAGCTGCATCCAGTCAACTAGGTCGGCGGCGGTATTCATGAAAGTGTCGCGGAGTGTCTCCGGGGTTTGAAATCGGCAAAATCAACTTGGGGTAACTCCTTCCTTGAAACGGGGCTTGGCGAGTCGCAGCGCTGCACCCAGCAAAACGAAGTAGGCGGCTAAATTTTTTGTCTGCGTCA
>JAIYBI010000417.1 GCA_027488595.1 Opitutaceae bacterium
CGATCTCCAGGTGGCCATCGTCAACGAGGTCGCCGCGCTCGTGCAGAAGGAGAAGAAGGTGAAGATCGCCTACTCCGTCGGCACCATGATCGAGATCCCGCGCGGTGCCCTCACCGCCGACGAGATCGCTCAGACCGGCGAGCTCTTCAGCTTCGGCACCAACGACCTCACCCAGACCTGCTTGGGCATGTCGCGTGACGACTCCGGCTCCTTCCTGGGCGCCTACACCGAAAACGAGATCGTGAAGAAGAACCCCTTCGCCTCGATCGACCAGACCGGTGTCGGCCAGCTCGTGAAGATCGCCTGCGAGAAAGGCAACCAGACCCGCCCCGGCATCAAGCTCGGCATCTGCGGCGAACACGGCGGCGACCCCGATTCCGTCAAGTTCTGCCATAAGGTCGGCCTGACCTACGTGTCCTGCTCACCCTACCGCGTCCCCGTCGCCCGCCTTGCCGCCGCCCAAGCCGCGATCGAGGAAAAGCGCGCCGCCGCGAAGAAGAAGTAAGGCTCGGCGCATTCGCGCCGAGAAATCCTAAGGGACTAAATCCTGAAAGACTCCGAGCCCCGCTCGCGCCAAAAGCGCGGCGGGGCTTTTTCGTGCCAAGGCTGAAGTGGGAGTGCCAGCGACCCGATCCCATCATGTCTCTCACCGAGGCTGAAAATCATCCGCAAAGCCGTCGGCGTCTTGCTCGACTTTTTGCGTCATTTCTCACGGACACACATTCTTTTCCCAGTGAGAACGGCTGATTACCAAAAAAAGCCCCGGAAGCTTTTGGGCTTCCGAGGCTTACTATCGAAATGGAGCAGGCGAAGAGACTCGAACTCTCGACGTCCACCTTGGCAAGGTGGTGCTCTACCAACTGAGCTACGCCTGCGTGAGAAGGGAGGAGAAAAGAGGACGCTGAGCCATGGTCAACAGGTATTTTGAAAAGAATGAAGAAAACTCAGGGACCCGGCCTGAATCAAAACGCAAAGGCCACGCCGGGATTGGAGCGCCAGCGAAGGAGCTGATGAAGGAGTTTACCAATGATGATTGACTGAAATCGGGGACGCTGGATCGCGCTTCAAGACCAAGCGGAGTTTGCGATTTGTTTCTGGCCGGGGCCCTTACATCGTTTCCAAATCAAAGAGCACCTGGTTGCGCGCCTGCGTCGGTAAAGGGGTCACTCCGGCTGCGTTAAACACCGGCACGGTTTCGTCCGCCAGCAGATGCTTGATCACGAAGCCGAGCCGTTGCGCCTCACCTTTGCGAAACACCAGGTGGATCGGCAACCGCAACGGATAGTCGCCACTGTGCAGGTTCTCCGGGGTCGGTCCGTAAGCAACATCCCTCGCACCCTTGGCGAGGAGCAGAACCTTCAGTTTACCGTCCGCACTCGGCGCGGCAGGCAGTAGGGCAATACCGCCCTCTTCGCTCGTGATGCGCGCCGCCGCCGACACCGCATCGTCGAAAATCAACACCGTGGGTTTCAGTTCGGGTTTCGTCAGCACAGTGTAGCGAAAAATATCCAGCGACAGGCCGGCGCGGCGACCGGCCGCCACCGTCAGGATGCTGCGCTGGGCCTGCGGACCGACCACTCCGACATCCGACCAACGGCGCGCATCGTTCTGCTCGCGTGCGCCGAACATCGCCGACATCTGGTCGTAGGTCACCTGCGAGAGCGGCAGCGTCTGCGGCACGGCGATCACCGTGGTCAGGTAACCCACCACGATACTGGTGAACTCGGGACCCGGCTTGATCGCATCCGCCCCGAAAACCAGCATTCCGAGATCCGCCTGCTTGGACTGCAGAGCCTCCAAACCCAGGCGGCTGCCCTTCAAGTCAAAGCTGATATCGAGGTCGTTCGCCTTCGCGAAGTTTTGCATCTCCACGTCCACTTGACCCAGCAAGAGGTCCGATCCCGTGAACCGGATCGGCGCGGCCAGCGCCAGACCGCTCACACAAGTCGCCAAGAAACCAAGGTAGAGAAAACGAAACATAGTAAAAAAAGGGGGAAGGGTTGAAAGGTGTTGGTGCTGATTGGCAGGGAGGCTGGCAAATGCAAAGGTAACAGGACGGACACGCGGCTGTCTGCCGCCCGGCGTATCAATCCAGCGTATCCAGCTCCGGCCACTGGGAGATTTTCCGATGCAGGGTGCGGCGGCTCACGCCCATCAACTTCGCCGCCTCGGTGCGGTTGCCGCGCGATTTCAGCAGGGCCTCGCGCAGCAGCCGTTTTTCGTTGTCTTCCAGGGACAGAGACGCCCCCGCCGGACCGGGCAGGGCCAGCGGCGCGGCCCGCCGCGTCGTCAACCCTTCCGCCGAGGCCGCCACCGAGCCTGACTCGGTGTTGCCGGCTCCGCCGCCGTTGGCGCCCGCCGGCCACGGGGCGTTTTCACGGTAGCGGGGATCAATATCGTATTCGGTTAGCTTGCCGCCGCGATGCATCACCACCGCGTTCTCACAAAAATTCCGCAGCTCGCGGATGTTGCCCGGCCAGCGATAGGCGCAGAGCGTCCGCAAGGCGCCGGCCTCCAGATTCGGCGGCGGGGTGCCGTTCTCCTTGGCGAAAAACTTGAGGTAGTGCGCCAGCAGCAGCGGGATGTCGTCGGCCCTATCACGGAGCGGGGGCATCACGAGGCGGACCACATTGAGCCGGAAAAACAGGTCCTCGCGAAGCTTCCCCTCGCCGACCATGCGCTCGAGGTGGCGGTTGGTAGCGGCCACGAGGCGCACATCGAGGGCGATCGGTTTGCCGCCGCCGACGCGCTCAATGGTGCGCGTCTCTAAAAAGCGCAGCAATTTCACCTGCGTGGAGGCCGTGATCTCGCCGATCTCATCGAGAAACAAGGTGCCGCCGTCCGCCGTCTCGAAGCGTCCGAGGCGGCGCTCCGTCGCGCCGGTGAACGCACCGCGTTCGTGGCCGAAGAGTTCGCTCTCGAGCAGGTTCTCCGACAGCGCCGCGCAGTGCACCGCGACAAAGGGACCGCGCGAACGCGGGCTCACCTGATGCACCGCCTGGGCGATGAGTTCCTTGCCCGTGCCGCTCTCGCCTTCGAGCAGGATGGTCGCCTTCGATGAAGCGACGAGGCGCACTTGCTCGGTCAACCGATGCAAAGCCTCGGAGTGGCCGATGATGCCGCCAAAACTGAACTTCGCATCAAGCCGTTCGTGAAGTTGCTTCACCTCCACTTCGAGCGTCTTGGACTTCAGCGCGCGCTGCAGCAGGACTTCGAGGCGCTCCAGGTTCACCGGCTTGGTCAAAAAATCCACCGCGCCGCGTTTCATGGCTTCGACCGCCGTATCAATGTTTCCATACGCCGTCATCATGATCACCGCCGGTCGCTGCGGGAGGGCGAGGGCCTTGTCTATGACTTTGAGCCCCGATTTTCCGGGCATACGCAGATCGGTGAGCACCGCGTCGAAGGGCTGCGCATCGAGCAGGTTGAAGGCCTCGTCCGCGCTCGCAGCCACGGCGACGTCGTAGTTGTCCTCCAAGGCCTGCCGGAGGCCTTCGCGGGTGTGCTTCTCATCATCAACGATCAGGACGCTGGGCAACATGCCCCATCCCTCGCTTCAACCGCGAAAAGGGTCAAGCCAAGGTGCGACATTTCGGCACTCTACACCTGGCGACGTTGAGGCGTTCCCTCACCGCAAGAGCTTCACCCGGCGGTGCTTTTGCGGGAACTGAAGCGTGACCACCGTCCCCTGCCCTGCCTTGCTTTCGACGCCGATGAGTCCGCCGTGGGCGCGCATGATGCGTTGGACGACCATCATGCCGAGTCCGTGGCCCGCCGGTTTCGTGGTGTGATAGGGCTCGAAGAGGCGCGCCATGTCCTCGGGCTTGATGCCGCTGCCGTTGTCGGCAAAGGCGAGCGTGACGTGCTCGTCGTCGCTGCCCGCCCGGATACGCAACTGCCCGCCCGGAGCCATGGCCTCGGAGGCGTTTTTGATAAGGTTGAAAAACACCTGCTTGAGCTGGTTGCGGTCGGCCAGCACGAACGGCAGCACGTCCGCGCCCACCCCCTCGACCTCGACCGTGATGCCGCGGTCGGCAAGTTCGCGCTGTTGAAAGCTCAACACCTCGGACAAGACCTCGCCCAGCCGGGTGTCGGCCAAGTCGGGCGGGCTGGGGCGGATGGCGCCGAGGAAGTTGCTTATGATGCCGTCAAGGCGGGCAACCTCGTCACTGCAAATCCGGATGGAGTCGGCCAGGGCGGCGGCGTCTTTTTTGTCGAGTCCGCGTAGTTTTTTTAAACGACGCTCCACCACTTGCAGGTGAATGGTGAGTGAATTGAGCGGGTTCCCCAGCTCGTGGGCCACCCCGGCGGCGAGCAACACGATGGAGGCGACGCGCTCGCTCTCGATGCGCTGGTCGGTGTCGAGTTTGTCCCGCGTGATGTCGCTCAGGATGATCGCAAAACGCCGCGCCCGGCCCGGCTCGGCCTCGAAGGGCACAAGGTGAAGCCGCACCGTGCGCGGCTCCGGATAACTCAGGGCGAGTTCGCGCGTGACCGGGTTCGCCGACTCGATTGCCGGGGCAAGCGCGGCGCGCAAGCCGGGCACCACCCGCCAGAGCGTGGGCGCGGCGGCGTCGTCGGGTTTGAGGCCGAGCAGGCGGTGCGCGGCGGTGTTGGCGTAGGCGATTTCGCCCTCGTCATCAACGACCAGCAGGCCCTCCTGGAGCACGTTGAACACCCGCTCGAACAGGCCTCGCTCGCGCGCGAGCCGCTGAGCCAGGCCGGCCAGCGTCGGGGCATCAAGCGTCTCGACGCGTTCCAGCATGCGTTCGAGGGAAGTGGTTTTTTTTGCGGCCATGGCGATGCAGTGCGAGTCGTCAGTCGTCGGAGAGAAATCCGAGTTGCCCGGGGTCCACGCGGGAGGCGAGCAGCTTGCGAAGGAATGTGTCACGGTGCTCCGCGCAACGTCCAAGGCGGAGCACGGCGTCGCGATGTTCCTCGGTGCCGTAGCCCTTGTGCTGCGCGAAGCCGTAGCCGGGGTGTTTCGCGTCGAGTTCGAGCATGATGCGGTCGCGGGTGACCTTCGCGATGATCGAGGCCATCGCGATGCACAGCGAACGGGTATCGCCCTGCACGATACCTTGGTGCGGATACGGAAAACCGCGCAGATTCAGGCCATCAATCAGGATGCGGGCGCGCACCTGGGGCTTGAACGCGGCGATCTCCTCCGCGCTCGAAAACAGATCGGGCTCGGCGGGCGGCGCGACAAAGGCCGACGGCGGGTAAATGCCTTCGAGGGCGCGGCGCATCGCGAGCTTGGTTGCGCCAAGGATATTGAGCGACTCGATCTCGGCGACGTCGGCGGTGCCGAAGTTGGCGTGGATTTTCCCCTCGGCGGCGAGAGTCTCGAACTCCAGGTAAAGCGCGTCGCGCTCGGCCACGGGGAGTTGTTTCGAATCGTTGATGCGGCGGGCATTCGCGTCGGCCCAGCGGCTGCCGAGGAAGTCGCGCGTTACCAAAACGGCCGCCGCCACCACGGGACCGGCGAGCGCGCCGCGACCCGCCTCGTCCACCCCGAGCAGCTCATCGTGGGTCTCAAGGTGCTTGAGATCGAAGCGGCGGAGTTGTCGGCGGGTGGACATGGGCGAACTGGTCAAACTGGGCGACGCGCGGGCGCTTTACCACTCCATCTTCGGCGGCGGCGGCTTGAGCGGGAGTTCGTTGAGTTTACCGGCCTCGCTCACGACCTCGTAGGCGGTGCGGAAGTGGAGTTTCGCGAAATCGGCCAGCGCACGCGCGCCGAAACGATTGATGATATCGTGAGCCTGCACCTTTACTGCCGCGCTCGCGCCCTTTTGGAGTTTCGAGCCGTAGGCGAGGGAGAGCTTGTGCATCTGGCGGACATATTCGGCGCGGGCGACGATGGACGCAGCGGCAACCACGGGGTCCTCCTCCGCCTTCGTGCGCATGCGGAGCTCGAAGCCGGTGACGCCGAGTTTCACCAGCTCGCGCTGCACGAGGGGCGTTTCGGTGAACTGGTCAAGCAGGCCCCAGGGCGCGGTTTTCTCCTTCAAGGCCTCCTGCAGGGCGCGCGCGTGCTGGAAGGCGAGGATCATGTTCTGGCTGCGAAACCGCGTTCCCATGAGGCTGTTGTATTGGGCCATGCTGGTGCACTGAATCGTCTTCACCACCACGCCGGGCATGGCGCGGATAACTTTGTCCAACTCGAGGATTTTGCCCTCGGTGATTTTTTTGGAATCCTGCGCGCCCGCCGCCCGCCACGCCTCGATCATGGATTTCGAACCGATCACGGTCGCGGCGATAAGCGGACCGAAGAAGTCGCCCTTGCCGGACTCGTCGAGGCCGGCGTGCGTCTCGAACCAATCCGGGTGCAGCACCTCGTCGTAGCCGAGCTTGGCCACGCCGGTCACCTCGGGTTCGAGGATCATGGTGATAAACTCCTCGGTGCCCTTACCCGCGACCACGAGCTTGCCGCTGGTGTAGGCGGTGACGTTGCAGTTGGCGCCCTTGAAGGCGTAGTCCGCGTAGGGCACCTCGAACGGATCCCAGCCGCGGCCCTTGAGGATGTCGCGAAGCTGCGCGCGTTTGGCCGCGTCGAGTTTGATCGTGTAGGTGCTGATTTTCTTCGGCGCGGATTCGTCGCCGGAGGAGGATTTTGCCATGCGCTCAAATGGCCACAAATCGGTGCAAAAACCCATTAAAATTCGCGCCAGGCTTTCGCCGACGGCGCTTTTGGGTGTTGAGTGCATGGCTTCTCTCCAACGCTTTCTCCCCTGTGTCTCCCCACGCCGACGCCCTTCTCGACCGCCGCGAAGCTTTTCAAACCGCCCTGCTCGGCTGGTATCGGATCAACCGTCGCCGCCTTCCTTGGCGCGAGCAGCCTTCGCTCTACAAGACTGTGGTCAGCGAATTCATGCTGCAACAGACGCAGGTAAAAACCATGCTGCCCTACTTCGCGCGCTGGCTGGACGCCCTGCCGGATTTCGCCGCGCTCGCCGCCGCCGAGGAAGCGCAGGTGGTGAAACTCTGGGAGGGCCTCGGCTACTATTCGCGCGCGCGCAATCTGCACCGGCTGGCCCGCGACTACGTTGCGCGTCCCGCGCCGCCGCGCACCCCCGAGGAATGGCGCGAGCTGCCCGGCATCGGTCCTTACACGGCGGCGGCGATCACCAGCATTACGTTTTCCGCGCCAGTCGCGGTGGTGGATGGCAACGTTGTGCGCATCCTCGCGCGCCTCGCCGCCGATGCGACCGCGTTTCGCGACAGCACCGCCGCCGCCAAGGTCCTGGGACCGCTCGCCGACACGCTGCTCAACCCCGCCGCTCCGGGCGATCACAACCAGGCCATGATGGAGCTCGGGGCCACGATCTGCCACCGCCAGAATCCCCTCTGCACGGTGTGCCCCGTGCTGGACTTTTGCGCCGCCCGCCGGACCGCCGAACCCGAGGCCTACCCGCGCCTCGCCGCGAAAACCATCGAGGCCCGCACTGTGGTGCGCGCCTGGTGCCGGCGCGAGGCCGACGGCGCGCTGCTCCTCCACCGCACCGCCGCCGCATCCCGCCGCCTCGCCGGGCAACACGAGTTGCCCTCCGCCGAGCACCTGGGCCTCAGCGCCGCCGCGCTCGCCGGAGCAGGTCCGCTGCTCGCGACCAAGAAACGCGGCATCACCCGCTTCGCGTTCACCGAGCCCATCTACGAGTTGCCGTCGAGCCGCGTCCCGACGCCGCTTGGCGACGGATTGGTGTGGGTTGTGCAATCGGTTCTTGAGACGGTGCTGATGACCGGGCCGCACCGCCGATGGGTGCGAGAGTTACTCGCTCGCTGATCTGCGCAAGAAACCCGCGAACCGCGAACGCACCCGCGCTCAGGCGAAGCGCTTCGCCACCAGCGCCTCGACGCGCTCCTTGGAGAGCATGACATCCTCAACCGAAACGCGCGGGCTGAGTTCAAGCGTGAGCAGGTGATCCGGGCGCCAGTGGGAGCTCACCATTTCAAAATCCACGCTACCCGAGCCGATGGTCTGGTGATCTTTGCCCAGCGAATTCACATCATGAAGATGAAAACCCAAGGCACGCGGCGCATAGCGGGCCAGATGGTCGCGGTGCTGGAGCAGGCCCAGGTCCTGCTTAATTTGCGCGTGCCCGGTGTCGTGCCAATAGCCGCACGGCACCGTCGCGGGCAGCGCGGCAAACAGGGCCTCAAAATCGTCGTCCAAGGGCAACTCCTCGAACTTCTCCCGGTTTTCGCACCCAAGAGTCACGCCGCGTTCGGCGGCATACCCACCGATTTCTTCCAGACTGGCCAAAACCTGATCCCAGGCCGGCACCATGTTCTCGCGCAGGCGCAGGCATGCTTTTCGAAGAATCTCGATGTATCGCGCGTCTCCGGTCGAGGCTCCGGTCACGTTACGAAGGTAGGCGTGGAGTTTCCCCGAGGGAGGAAACCAGAAAAACTTCACACTGCCCAAATGCAGCACCATCACTTTGGCTTTCACCTTGGCCGCGAGATCGAGCGAGCGTTTGGTGTAACGCAACCACTGCTCGTGTCCGCTGCGTTCCCGCACCGAGGGCTGAAAAAGATTCGGCGCCGCCTGGGTCACACCTGCCGGCAGCGGGCAAAAGTTATGCGTGGAGCTGACCTTGATCATCCCCTCCTCCACCGCCTTGAGAATACCCGGAACCAGAATAATCCGGATCCCGTGGCTCAACTCCACGTGACTGAATCCCAGGTCTGCGATTTCACGCAGCATCTCGTAGCCGTCATTATGACGGAAAGAGTTCCAACAGGTTGATAGCGAAATAATAGGTTTCACTCTTTAAAAAACTGAGTCTCCGCGAGCATTTGCCATCAAATGCAGATGCATTGCAGCGCGCCGATTTACCACAAAAAAACCGTGACCCGTTTTAACGCGGCCACGGCCTAAAGTAAATCAGCGTTCAAACGGAGCTGATTGATGACATCCGGTCGAAATTACTCGGCGTAGCGGCGGCGCAGCATCTGGGTGAAGGCCATGACCTTCTCTTTGCGGCGGCGTTTCTCGCAGGGCTTCTCGTTGTAGCGCTTGAAGCGGACATCCTTGATGATGTTCTCGCGCTCGAGCTTCTTTTTGAGGCGGCGAAGGGCGCGGTCAACGGGCTCGTTTTTGCGGATTTTGATCTCGATGGACATGTGAGTGGGCTCGGTTCGGTTAGGGAAAAACGAAGACCCAACCGCCCGTCTACGCCGCCGTCAACGGCAATTTTGCAATTACGAAACTTCGTTTCCTCACCAAAACCCGCACGCCGCGCCGACGTCACCCGACGGACCCACCCGCACAACACGCTTGCCGACTCCCCTTCGCCGCCTTGCCTTCAACCACCGTGTCGATCGCCGCCTCTGATTTTGTCCACCTCCATGTCCACTCGGACTACAGCCTGCTGGATGGTGCCTGTAAGATTGACCGTTTGATGAGGCGCACCGCCGAGCTCGGCCAGCCCGCCGTCGCCCTAACCGACCATGGCAACATGTTTGGGACCATCGAGTTTTTCAACGCCGCCAAAGCCGCCAATCTGAAGCCCCTCGTCGGCTGCGAACTCTATGTCGCCCCCGGCTCCCGGCTCGAAAAAGCCGGCAAATCCGAGGACGGCAAAAACTATTTCCACCTCGGCGTCCTCGCAAAAGACCTCATCGGCTACCAAAATCTGCTCAAACTTGTCTCCGACGCCCATCTCCAGGGTTTCTACTACAAACCCCGCACCGATCTCGCCACCCTCGCCCAACACGCCGCCGGTCTCATCGGTTTCACCGGCTGCCTCGCCTCTGAGGTTTGCCAGCACCTCATGCACGGCCGCGAGTCCGAGGCCGACGCCGCCTGCGCCCGCTATGTTGAGATCTTCGGCCGCGAAAACTACTTCGTCGAGATCCAGGATCACGGCATCCCCGAGCAGCGCCAAATCATTCCCGGCCTCCTCGCCCTCGCCGAGAAATACCAGCTCAGGGTCATCTGCTCGAACGACGTCCACTACGTTAACGAGTCCGACTCCACGTCGCACGATACCCTGCTCTGCATCCAGACCGGCTCCAAGGTCGCCGAGCAAAACCGGATGCGGTTTGATAGCTCGGCCTTTTACCTCAAATCCGCCGACGAAATGCTGAAGCTCTTCGGCGAGCTCCCCGAGTCCCTCACCAACACCCGCCTCGTCGCCGAGATGTGCGACGTCAAAATCCCCTTCCCCAAGGGCTCCGAACGCTACCCCCGCTACCCCCTCCCGCCCGAGGTTCTCTCCGCCCACGCCGAACCCAAAGCCGCTGCCTCCGCCTACCTGCTCGATCTCTGTATCAAGGGCCTGAATACCCGCTACGGCCACGACTACGCCGCCGTCGCCGTCCGCCCCGTCGTCGCCGAGCGCCTCGCCAAACTCTCCAACCTCCCGCCCGGCCAGAAACCCGCCCCGCCCGACTACTCAGCCCTCGCTCCCGACGAGCTGCTCGTCCTGCGCACCGGCTACGAGTTGTCCATCATCTCGATCACCGGCTTCGATGACTATTTTCTGGTCGTCTGGGATTTTATCAACTGGGCCCGCGAGCACCAGATCCCCGTCGGCCCCGGCCGCGGTTCCGGCGCCGGCTGCCTCGTCGCTTATCTCCTCGGTATCACCAACATAGATCCCATCCGCTTCGGCCTGCTCTTCGAGCGTTTCCTCAACCCCGAGCGCGTCTCCCCGCCCGACTTCGACATAGATTTCTGCATGCGCCGCCGCGTCGAGGTCATCAACTACGTGCGCCAAAAATACGGCAACGCCTGCGTCGCCAACATCATCACCTACGGCACCCTCGGCGCCAAGATGGTCGTGCGCGACGTCTCCCGCGTCCACGATCTCCCTTTCGCCGAGGCCGACCGCCTCGCCAAGATGATCCCCGACGAACTCAACATCACGCTCGAGGATTCGTTGAAAAAATCCGCCGAGCTGAAAGGCGAATACGACCGCAACCCCGTCGCCAAAAAAATCATAGACCAGGGTCTCGTCCTCGAGGGCATGGTGCGCAACACCGGCAAACACGCCGCCGGCATCATCATCACCGACCAGCCGCTGGAGAACTTCGTGCCGCTCACACGCCAGGAGGAGGACGTCACCGTGCAGTTCGACATGAACGCCGTCGGCAAACTCGGCCTGCTGAAAATGGACTTCCTCGGCCTCAAAACCCTCACCGTCCTTGCCGATGCCGTAGAAAACGTTCGCCGCACCGCCACCCCCGACTTCGACCTCGAAGCCCTTTCCCTCGACGACCCCGTCACCTACAAGCTCCTCAACTCCGGCAAGACCATCGGCGTTTTTCAGCTCGAGTCCGGCGGCATGCAGGGCGCCGCCCGCCAGGTCGGCATCTCCACCATAGACGACATCAACGCCATCTCCGCTCTCTACCGTCCAGGCCCCATGGCCTTCATTCCCGACTACGCCCGCGGCAAAAAAGACCCGTCATCCATCATCTATCCCCACCCGCTGCTCGAGCCGGTTCTCACCGAAACCTTCGGCGTGATCGTCTATCAGGAGCAGGTGATGGAGTGCGCCCGCGTCATCGGCGGCTACACCCTCGGCGGTGCCGACATGCTGCGCCGCGCCATGGGTAAAAAAGACGCCGACGCCATGGCCAAGGAGCGCGTCAAGTTCGTCGAGGGCGCGAAACGTCTCCACGACATCCCCGACGCCAAGGCCAACGAGATTTTCGACCTCCTCAACAAGTTTGCCCAATACGGTTTCAACAAATCCCACTCCGCCGCCTACGCCGTAATCGCCTACCACACCGCGTATTTAAAAGCCAACTACCCGGTGCAGTTCATGGCCGCCGTGCTCACCGCCGAGCTGGGCAACGCCGAAAAGGTCGCCCACTTCATCGCCGAGGCCGAGGCCATGGGGATCGTCGTCCTCGGCCCCGACATCAATGAATCACGCGAGACTTTCACCCCCGTCTTCAAAAACGAGTCCGCCTGGATCCGCTTCGGCCTCGCCGGCATCAAAGGCGTCGGCGAACAGGCCGGCCAAAAAATCCTCACCGAACGCGAGGCCAACGGCCCTTTCCGCGACTTCCGCGACTTCCTCCTCCGCGTGGACAGCCGCGCTCTCAACAAACGCGTAGTTGAGTGTCTTGTTGCCACCGGTGCCTTCGACTTCTCCGGCGCCGGCCGCGAGGAACTCTACAATCAGATAGATTCCCACCTCGAGGCCCTCGCCGATCTCGTCCGCAAATACCCCGCCCTCCGCAAAGACGCCCCCGCGCTCAAACCCGCCGACACCGCCCCGAAGGCCGAGACCATTTCCTTCGATTTCGGCATCGAGCTCACCTCCCAGCCACCCCCGCCCCCCGAGAAACTCGCCGCCGAGTTCGACCAGATCCTCAAGCACTCCCGCCCGTCCGCCGCCTTCACGCCGCCTCCCATCCGCGGCAAGCCCGCCGGCGGCTTCGACGACCTCCTCTCCTCTCCTCCAGGAACGCCGAGCTCCAGCCCGGCCTCATCCGTCCCCGCCGCCCCCGCCCTCTCCCCCAAAAACAAGGGCCCCACCACCACCCTCGCCTTCAACGCCTCCACCCTCCTCCAGTTCGAGAAGGAGCTGCTCGGCTTCTACGTCTCCGGCCACCCGCTCGACGCCTACGCCGGCCTCATCGAGGCACTCGACACCTTCCCCGTGGCCGAACTCCTCGAGCAGGACGACCGCACCGAGTTCCGCCTCTGCGGCATCGCCGGCTCCCTCCAGAAAAAACTGGCCAAAAAGGACAACCGCCCGTGGATGGCCTTCACCCTCCAGACCCGCCACGCTACAATCGGCCTTAATATGTTCGCCGACGCCTTCGCCGCCTACGGCACCAACCTCACCGATAACGGCCTTATCTGCGTCCTCGGCACCATCATCGTCGGCCAGGAGGGCCCGCGCATCAACGTCAAGGAGGCGTATTCACTCCCCGGTTACACCTCAGCTAACATCAAACGCATCCAGTGGCTCCTCCACCCCGGCCACCCGCGCACCACCGACTTCCTCCGCCTGCTCCGCACCACCCTCGACAAACACAACGGCGACACCCGTATCGAGCTCGGTTTCCTTTTCGAGGACCGCATCGCCGCCATCGGCGAGGCCAGCTCCGCCCTCGGTTTCCGCTTCAGCCCCGACGCCTACAAACCCCTCCGCCACCACCCCGCCGTCGCCGGTCTCCAGGTCGA
>JAIYBI010000496.1 GCA_027488595.1 Opitutaceae bacterium
GTGGTTTTTGGCGGGATGCTCGAGACGGGCGAGATAGACGAGGGAGGGCCGCGTAAGGTTTTGGCGGAGACGGAAGGCGGAGAGCGCGGCGGGGTCGGCGCGGCGGAAGCGGCGGTGGTCTATGCCGTTCCAGATGACATCAATCTCGGCGGCGGGGCGGTGAAAAAATTTCTCCACGTCGGCGGCGGTGGCCTGGCTCACGGTGATGAGGCGGCGGGCGCGGGCGGCGAGGCGGGGGACGACGTGGCGGCCGTAGGCCATGCGGGCGGCGTCGTATTTGCCGCGCACGTGGAAGGCGGCGCAGTCGTGGACGGTGACCACCTGCGGGCAGGGCGGGCGGGCAAGGATGCGGCGGTAACTCGGGATGTGGACGACCCCGGCGCCGATTTCGCGCAGGCGGCGCGGCAGGATGAACTGGTGCCAGAAAATATCGCGCACGGCGGGCCGCCACGTTTCGGCGACCTCGACCCAGGCGGCGCGGTCGAGCCACGGCGCGAAGAGCGGCTTGTCGGCGGCAAGGCCGAAGAGGCTCAGGCGCACATCCGGGCAAGTGTTAATGAGGCCGTCAATGAGACCGAAAAGGTAGGTGGCGACACCGGACTTGCCGCGCTGGTTTACACTGGTGCTGAGGGCGACGTGAGTCATGCGGCGGGCGAGTCCTCGATGCGAAGCAAGGAGTCCACCTTGGCGAGGCGGAGGACGTTGCGGATGTTCTCACCGGGACCGCGCAGAATGAGGGCGGCGCCCGGGCGGGCGGCGGCGAGACGGTGGCAGCGGAGGAGCAGGCCGAGGCCGGAGCTGTCCATGAAACGCACGGTGGAAAGATCCAGCACGAGGCGGGTGGCGTCGAGGCGGGCGGACCAACCGGACTCGATCCAGCGGGTAAGGCCGGGGACGCGTTGAGCGGTGAACTCGCCCTGGATGGCAAGCACGAGGTCGCCGGCGGCGAGGGGGGCGCTTTGCGAAGGGGCGACGAGGCCGAGGGCGGCATGGGCGCGGCCGGGCTCGTCCACGACGAGGATGAGGCGGTCGAGTTTGACGGCGGCGAGGAGCTTGGCGACGGCGGGCGAAGGGCGCACGAGCACGAGACCGCCGCCGGAGGCGACGGCGCGGCGGTAGGCGGTGAGCAGGACGCCGAGGCCGGAGCTGTCGAGGAAAGTGACGGCGCTGGCGTCTATGGCGATGACGGTGCCCGGAAGGATGTCGGCGGCGGGCGGGGTGATGCGGCCGGTGGCGATGGCGGCGGCGTCTATACGATCCTGCCAGCGCACGATTTTGAGGTTGGCGGTGGTGGTCGGCGCGGCGGGCGGGAGGGGGGTGGAGCTGAAGGCTTTTGATTGCGCGGCGAGCGCGCGGCGTTGAGCGCGGAGGGCGCGCACAAAGAACAACAAGTCGAAGAGGTAGCGGTTGAAGAGCCGGCGCGGCTCTTGGGAAAGGCGGAAGAGCCACTCGGTGCCGGTGGCCTGCATCCAGCGCGGGGCGCGGCGGAATTTACCGGCGAGAAAGTCAACGGTCGCGCCGACGCCGACGCTCATCGGGACGTTCAGGCGGCGGTGGTTCATGTAGATCCATTTTTCCTGTTTGGGGCAGCCGAAGGCAACGAGCAGCACGTCGGGGCGGGCGGAGGCGATGCGGGCGGAGATGGTCTCGAAGTCCATTTCGAGGAGCTTCGCGTAGGGCGGCGAGTAGCCGTCCACCTGAAGAGAGGGGTATTGGGCGCGGAGTTTTTCGAGTGCGAGAGGGAGGGCGTCGTCGCCGCCGCCGAGGAGGAAGAGTTTCCAACCGCGCGCGGCGGCCTCGGAGGCGATTCTCGGAACGAGGTCGGAGCCGGCGACGCGCTCGCGCAGCGGGGCGCCGAGGGCGCGGGAGGCCCAGACGAGCGGGGTGCCGTCGCAGAGCACAAGGTCGGCCTCCACGAGGATGCGCTGGAGCTCGACGTCCTCGCTGGCCTGGTAGGCGAAATCGAGATTGGCGGTGGCCCAGTAAACGGGATCGCGCCGGGCGATGACGGCGGCGAGACGGGCGATGGTTTCATCCATCGTCACATCGTGGAAAGGCACGCCGAAGATGACGGCGGAACGTGGGGGGGCGAGGTCAGCCATGAGACGGGGGTGGGACGAGGGTTTGGTAATACGTTTCGAGTTTTTGAACGAGGCTTGGCCAGCCGTAGCGCTCGAGGATGCGGGCGCGGCCGGCGACGCGCAGGCGGGCGCGGAGGGCGGCGTCGCCGGCGAGACGCTGGATGGCGGCGGCGAACTCGGCGGGCGAGTCGGCGAGCAGGATGTGTTCGTCGTGGACGAGATCGAGGCCCTGGGCGCCGAGCGTGGTGGAGACGACGGGGCAGCCGATGGCCAGGGACTCGACGATTTTGAGACGGGTGCCGCCGCCGATGCGCAGCGGGACGATTTGGAAATGCGCGGTCTGGTAATGCGGACGGACGTCGGGCACCTCGCCGGTGACGGTGACGCCGGCGAGCGCGCCGTGGGCGCGGACGGACGGGGCGGGATTGCGGCCGACGATTTGCACGCGTCGTGACGGCATGGATACGCGGACGAGCGGGTCAACCTCGGCGAAATACCAGCCGAGACCATCCACGTTGGGCGAGTAGTCCATGGCGCCGCAGAAAAGGTAGGTGGGGACGGCGGGTTCTTGCGGCGGGAAAAGGTTCTGGTCGTAGAAGCTGGTGTCGCAGCCGTTTGGCAGGACAAAGATCGGAGCGTCGGCGATGACGTGGGCGCGCATGAACACCTCGTCGTCGGGACCGCAGACGACGGTGGCGGTGAGATCGCGGGAAGCGGCGCGTTCTACGCGGCGGAGTTTCCAGAGATTTTCGCGGCGGAGGAGACGTTCCTTGAGGCCGAGTTTGAGGGTGCGGAGTTCTTCGGTTTGGAAAAGCAGGTCCACGCGGCTGCGATCCATGACGCGCGGGCAGGTGTGCGGCAGGCGGCGAACGTAGGGCCAGAGCACGAGGTCGCAAAAATGGATCAGATCGTAGTCGTGGCCGGCGGAGAACTGCGCGAGCGCGGCGTGGGCGGATTCGTCCTCCCAGTGGCGCATCGTGGTGGGCGAGAGGTTGAGCAGACGGTCGGGGAAGAGGCTTGGCCAGGCCGGGTGGTGAAACCGGTGGAAATGCACGCGCCGGCAAAAGCCCTCGAACACGGCGAGCTGCGGGGCGGCGACGCCGTCCTCGTCGAGGCAGAACAGATCAACCTCATGGCGTCGGGCGAGCTCGCGGAGCAAGTGGAACGTGCGCTGAAACGTGCCACGCGTGACAGGGTAGGGTGCGTAGGGGTAAACGACGAGGATACGCATGGGCGGTTGCGCTTCAGGCGCGGCGGGCGGGAGAAAAGTCGGGCGAGGGAGAAGACGACGGAACGAGGTTGTTGTTAGCGTCGGCGAGAGGGTTGGTAAATGCGTAAATCCTCTAATCGGTTGGAATTTACGGGGTGGGCTTGGCCTGGCTCTGGCACCAGCGGTAAAGCGTGGTCGGGTGGATGCCGAGGCGGGCGGCGACCCAAGACTGATCTCCGCCACTCTCGGCGAGCAGGCGGAAGGCGAGTTCGCGGCGCTGGCGCTTGTTGAGCGGGACGGCTGGGTCGGTGGCGGCGGAGAGAGAAGGTGCGCGTGGTGCGGAAGCGGGAGGCACCTCGCTGGCGAACGCTGCCCCGGCGCCGGGCGGAGACCACGCGCCCTCGCGCAAGACGGGGCCGTTGGCGAGGATGACGAGGCGATCAATGGTGCTGCGCAGTTCGCGGATGTTGCCCGGCCAGGACCAGGCCTGGAGGCGCTCGATCAAGGCGGGCTCCATGCTGGTGACGAGTTTGCCGTGGCGCTCGGTGGCGAGGCCGAGGAAGTGGCGGCAAAGCAGCGGAATGTCCTCGCGGCGTTCGCGCAGTGGCGGGAGCTCAATGGTGAATTCGGCGAGCCGGTAGTAGAGATCCTCGCGGAACTGGCCGGCGGCGACGCGGGCGCGGAGATTGGCGTTGGTGGCGGCGACAATGCGGACGTTGACGGAGTATTCGGCGCGGCCGCCGAGGCGTCGGGCGCGGCGGGTCTCGAGGAAGCGCAGGAGCTTGGGCTGCAGGGCGGGGTCGAGGTCGCCGAGCTCGTCGAGAAAGAGCGTGCCGCCGTCGGCCTGTTCGACGAGGCCGGGGCGGTCGGCGGCGGCGCCGGTGTAGGCGCCCTTGGTGGCGCCAAAGAGCTCGCCCTCGAGCAAGTCGCGCGGGAGGGCGGTGCAGTTGATGGCGATGAAGGGGCCCTTGCCATCGCCGCGGGCGGCGTGGAGGGCCTCGGCGATGCGCTCCTTGCCGGTGCCGGATTCGCCGAGGATGAGAACGGAGGCGGAAGTGGGGCCGATGCGTGCGATCAACTCCCGCAACTGCTGCAAGGCGGCGGAGCGTCCGACGAGGCCGTCTGGCGTGGGGGCGGCAGGCGCGCCGAAAAGCCGGGCCCAGAGCGACTCGGCGGTGGCAGCGTCGGCAAGGGCCTCGTGCCAGCGGGAGGGCGGCTCGTCCTCCGCGATGGCGTCGTAGGCACCCTCGCGCAGGGCGGCGACGACCGCCTCGGTGCCGGCGCCGGCGGGCAGCAGCACAACGAAAAAGCGTCCCGCCTCGGCGAGATGCACTCGCACGGTGCGCCAGGCGGGCAATGCGAGTTGATCGGCCGCGAAGAGGAGCACGGGCGCCACCGGGGCGTCGGAGGATGCATCACCATCCGCGTGGGGCGAGGGCCACTCCATCCAGGAGGCAAGGGAGGAAAACGCCGTCTCGGGTCCGCTCGATGCGGTGGCGAGACGCGTCAGCTTGGAGCGCAACGCCCGGGATGCTTCACCGACAAATATGCATGGAAAATGCATTGAATTTGATATGCAGAGGCGTGAGGTGATTGACGATCTTTTTTGCGTCGTTTTAAAATAAAACTCTTATAATGTTGTATAACAATGTGATATTTACAGTCTGATGATGTTGGCACGGCGAGTGGTAATAGGTCAGGCTCAACCACTCTTATCTACATGAATACATCCTTACCTATCTCTCCTCGTTCGGTCGCCGCCGATTTTAAGCGCATGGTGCTAATTCTCCCGCTGGTCATCCTAGCCACTGCGGCCACGGCCCGTGCCGAAGACAAAGTGACTGCACTGGAATCGGCCGCCAAGGCCGCGGCCATAAGCGCGGAATCGGCAGACATCGCATTACAAGACGCCGCGCGGGACGAGAGCGTTGCCGCAGCCGAGAAGGAAAAGCTCGCCTCCTTGGAAGCGGCAGTTGCGAGTGCTTCCGCGAAACAGATCGAAAAGGAATCAGCCGCGAAGGCACAGGCCGTGATGGCAGAGGTCGTCAACACAGAGGCCGCCAAGGCGGAGGCGGCGAAGATCGAGTCGGTCACCAGCCCGGTGCAATCCGCCGCGCGGGTCATGGGCCTCTCCATCGTCGAGAAGGTCCAGCTTGCGGCTTCGGACGAGGCCTCGGCGGTGTTCCAGAAAGAGACCCTGCCTTCGATCACGAAGTTGATCAACACCAGCCTCGGCGAGACATCGAAGTTCGTTGATGCGACCAAGTTCGCGTTGGATCCCGCCAAGCTGCGCATGTCGGTCGAGTCAACCGCGCGCGTCTATTTCGTCGGCGAGGGTGCCGGTTATCTGAATACGCTCGGTTTTAACACCATCGCTTCGGACGCCTCGGCCCCCAAGGCAGGCTTGGATGAATCGGCGCAATTGATTTTCCCGAACGCCTCCAGCACGGTCTCGACCTACAATCCCGGCGTCAAGGCGGTGCGCACGGCCTCGGCTCCGCTGCTGCCCGGCGACTTCGTTGATCTGGGGGCCTTCAAGGCCGGCAGTATGCTGGATTTTTTCTTGATCGCGAACGGCGCAGGCGGCGGCAAAAGCATCTGGACCGCCTCGGCCGCGCGCAACAGCGACGGCTTAAACCACGTGGTGTCCTTCGCGCTGCCCGGCAGCCCGTATTTGATCATGGCCTTCGAGGATCTGCTCGGCGGCGGCGACCGCGACTACAACGACGTCGTCTTCGCGGTTGATATCGGTGCGATCAATGTGGAACGCCTGCTCTCCACGCCCGAGCCTGCGGCCTGGGCCAGCGTGTTAGCACTCTGCGGCGTGGCCTTCCTGTGGCGCCGTCGCTTGGCGGCCGGTTCAAGTTCGAGCGTTTGAGTCGGCGCAAC
>JAIYBI010000111.1 GCA_027488595.1 Opitutaceae bacterium
CCGCGGGATTGAGAACACCGGTGCGAAGCATGAGGTCGTGGGGTTGAAGGAAACAATAGGCTAGCGGAAACGAACGGGAAAGAACATGGCAGCTTTTGGTGTATAAATGCCGATTCTTGATTTTGAGAACACACCGCACAGGTTGACTCTATGCCACTCAAAAGCCCCGCTGAACCGTCCTTTATCTCGCGTCAGGTGACAAAGGCGCGGCGCTTCTACCGCGAGGCCGGTCTGCGCCCTCAATCAGGGCTGGCGGTCGTGTGCGGCGGATGGGAGCAATGCACGCCGGATTACCACCTGAAACGCGGCGACTTTCCCTACTGGTCGTTTGAGTTCGTCGCTGCAGGCGAAGGCGGCATCAAACTGGCCGGCACGAAGCACCGCCTGGAGCGCGGCGTGGTGTTTGCCTACGGCCCCGGAGTGCCGCACGAAATTCACACGGATCGAGAGAACCCGTTGCGAAAGTATTTTGTAGATTTCTGCGGCAAGAACGCTGAACCCCTGTTGAAACAGGCGGGGCTAGCGGCGGGGGTCTGCCGGCGCCTCGCCAAAGATGACGAAATGCGACTCGCCTTCGACCAGTTGATTGCCGACGGCCTCAAGACCTCGTTGCGCTCCGACCGCCTCACGGCCCTGCGTTTGGAGACGCTGCTGGAGTTGATCGCGGACGGCGCAGCCTCGGCGGAGTCGCGGGCATGGCGGGCCTTTCAAACTTACCAGCGTTGCCGCGACGTGCTTGAGGCACGCGCGACCGAACTTACCACCGCTGAGGCGGTCGCGGCGGCGGGTCACGTGACGCCGGCCCATCTTAGCCGTTTGTTCATGCGCTTTTGCGGCCAGCCCCCGTATCAGGTTTTGATGCGCCTGCGCATGAATCAGGCGGCAACCCGCTTGGAGGAGAGCGGGAAACTTGTGCGCGAGATTGGCGATGAGTTTGACATGGACCCCTATCATTTTTCGCGAGTGTTCAAACGCGTCCACGGCCTCTCGCCGGAAAATTTTCTCAAGTCGCGCGGAGGTCGCTAAAAACAGCAACCGAGGCAGGTCATTCACGCACCTCGCCGCCCCCTCCCTGGCTGCCCGACATGGATTCGAACCATGACTAGGTGAGTCAAAGTCACCGGTGCTGCCATTACACCATCAGGCAAGGAAGGGACTGGAAAACGTGCGCGCCACCTGCTTCCCGTCAAGGCCTGAGATTAAACCCAGCGCAAAAGCGAGCCCTCTGCGACCCGTCGTTGCATCCGTTCATGCATGCACCACAAAAGGTTGATACACTCCGGCTTGGCCGGGCGATAGGCGCACTTTGAGAAACACGCCGTTGTCGCGCTCTTCCTCGTGCTGGATGTGGCCCACCGCATGGAGCTTGGCGATGAGATCGTAACGCGAATGCGGGATGAGCAGCTCCATCTTCCCAAAAGCATCCGCAATTAACTCCAGGCACTGGTCCACCAAGCCCTCCATGCCTTGGCCGGATTTCGCACTCAAAAAGAGCCCCTCCGGCACCAGCGAGCGCGCGCGCAACACGTGCCCCTCGTCGGCGGCATCCACTTTGTTGAACACCGTGATCATACGTTTCTCGTCGGCACCGAGTTCCTTCAACACGTCGAGCGTCGTCTGGTGATGCGCGGCGAGGTTGGGCGCGGTCACGTCCAGCACGTGTATCAGAAAATCCGCGACCAGTGCCTCCTCCAACGTGGCCTTGAAGGCCTCGACCAACCCGTGCGGCAGGCGGCGGATAAAGCCCACCGTGTCCGTCACGAGCACCTTCTGGTTGCCGCGCAGCAGGAGCTGCCGCGTGGTCGGGTCGAGCGTCGCGAAAAGTTTGTCTTCGGCCAGAACGCTCGCACCGGTGAGGGCGTTGAGCAGTGAAGATTTGCCGGCGTTCGTGTAGCCCACGATCGCGGCGGTCGGCACCGGCACACGCTGGCGCTTGTGACGCTGCACGCCGCGCTGTTTACGCACTTCGACCAGCTCGCGCTTCAGCCGCACGATACGGTCGTTGACCAACCGGCGGTCCTGTTCGAGCTGGGTTTCGCCTTCGCCACCCATCGCGCCGCCCCCACCGCCGCCGCCACGCTGACGCGAAAGATGCGTCCAGGCACGAGTCAGGCGCGGCAAGGAATACTGCATCCGCGCCAGCGCCACTTGCAGCACCGCCTCGCGCGTGCTCGCCCGGTCGGCAAAAATGTCGAGAATCACCTCTTCGCGATCAATCACCGCGAGTTCCGATTGTTTCTCCCAATTGCGCTGCTGCGCCGGCGAGAGCGACTCATCTATCACGATCAAATCGGCCTCCAACTCCTTCGCCTTCGCAATGAGTTCAGCGGTCTTGCCGCTGCCGGTTAACGTGGCGGGCGTGGGCTGGCGCAGGTTGACCAGCTCCATGCCGACGACGTCTATGCGGAGATTTTGCACCAGCTCTTCCAGTTCCGCCAGCAGCTCGGCTGCCTCGCCTGGCGCCATCTCGGTGGTCTGGATACCCACTAGGAACGCCCGCTGACAGCGCTTCGAATCGGTGGCGGGAACTTGATCAAGAAAATCAGCCATTTCGAAAACTGTAACCGATTATCGGCGGCTGTCCACGCGGACCACCGTCATGCCCGCCGCGAGAGCCGCGCGGATTCCAGGCTCTGCGTCCTCGAACACGAGGCACTTCTCCGGCGCCACGCCGATGCGGCGCGCCGCCTCGAGAAACATATCGGGAAACGGTTTTCCGCGTCCCGGCGCCACATCGAGCGGGGTCACGATGACCTTGAACAGATCGTCGAGCCCGGCGGCCTTGATCGAGGGCAGCGCCACATCAGGGGTGCCTCCCGTCGCAATGGCTACGGGATGCTTTTTCGCCATGCGACGGGCAAACTCCACCACCGGGGCGATCTCCGCGATCGCTTCGCTGCGCAGTCGCTCGCGATAGAGCTCCTCCTTGTGCTCGGCCACGCTGTCCGGCGACTCGATGGCGAGGCCATGTTTCGCCGCCAGCAGGGCCGCCACTTGCAACGAGGGCACGCCGCCGAGCGCATAAAAGTAGTCCTCGTCGAGCGAGCCCGCCAAACCTTGGTGGCGCATCGCCGCCGACCAGGCGCGGTAATGCACTGGCATTGTGTCAATCAGCGTTCCATCGAGGTCGAAGATGTAGCCGGCGAAATCGCCGGCGGGTATGTTTAGCTCCATAAGCGGTCCAAAAGAGCGAACCACATCCACCCGCGCAACCGAAACCATCACGCCGCCATGCGCCGCTTCCAGTGCAGCGCGACCGTCACCAGCGCGATCAGGGCCGGCACTTCCACCAACGGCCCCACCACCGCCGCAAACGCCGCGCCCGAGGTCAGCCCGAACACCCCCACCGCCACCGCGATCGCCAGCTCAAAGTTATTCCCCGCCGCCGTGAAGGCCAGCGTCACGGCCTTCGTGTAGTCCGCGCCCGCCTTCACACTCATCCAAAAGGTCGCGGTGAACATGATCGCGAAATACACCAACAACGGCACCGCGATATGCAGCACGTCGAGCGGCCGCGACAGCACTTGCTCCCCTTGCAAACTGAACATCACCACGATGGTGAAGAGCAGCGCGCCGAGAGTGATCGGGCTGATCGCGGGCAGAAACTTTCCGTCAAACCACGCCGCCCGCTCCGGCGATCCGCGCCGCAGCGCCACCCGCGTCAGCCAGCCCGCTAGAAACGGAATCCCGAGGTAAATAAACACGCTCTGCGCGATGCTCCCGATTGTCACGGTGGAGAGATCAAGCTCGCCAAGATCCACGCCGACGAGCGGCGGCAGCACTTTTAGAAACAGCCACGCCAGCGGCGCGAAGGCGAAGACCTGAAACAGCGCATTCGCCGCCACCAGCCCCGCGCAATACTCGCGACTCCCGCCCGCGAGGTCGTTCCACACGATCACCATCGCGATACAGCGTGCGATGCCGACCAGAACCAGCCCTGCGAAATACTCCGGCTGGTCACGCAGGAAAATCGCCGCCAGCGCGAACATCAACACCGGCCCGACCAACCAGTTTTGCACCAGCGAGAGACCGAGCACTTTCTTGTCGCGAAACACATCCGGCAGTTCCTCGTAGCGCACTTTCGCCAGCGGCGGATACATCATCAAAATCAACCCGATCGCGATCGGTATCGAGGTCGTCCCGACACTCAAACGCGTGAGCGACTCGGCCAACGCGGGCGCGAATCTACCCAAAGCCACGCCGAGCACCATCGCCGCGAAAATCCAGGCCGTCAGCCAGCGGTCAAGAAACGATAATTGTTTGGTGAGGGTGCTCATGGGTTCGAAAAGTAGCGCAGGCTTCCAGCCTGCTTCCGGATGGTATGCAGGCTGGGAAGCCTGCGCTACTTTGCCGCATGTTTCATCTGATCACGCCGTCCATCGGCATACGCCGTGAACACGCGCCGGATTTCGTTTCGCACCTGGCGGAACACTTCGAGCTTTTCCTCGTCCGTCCCGGTCGCGTGCGCCGGGTCGTAAAAGGGCCAGTGGTGGCGGTTCAACTGACCCGGGAAAATCGGACAGGCTTGGTCGGCGTTGCCGCACACCGTGATGACCGTCTCGACGTCCTGGTTCAGAAACTCGTCCATGTGTTTCGAGCGGTGTCCGGAGATGTCTATGCCAATCTCCTTCATCGCCA